>JACCLJ010000050.1 GCA_013425425.1 Microcaldota archaeon | reverse complement strand
ATGTTTTCTTCCAGGTCGCTTTTTATCTCGTTTTTGAAGGCGCTGCCGGCATTAGGTTTATATATTTTGTCATGGCTATCTTCCATAAACATCACCGCGTGGTTGTTGTTACTACATTGCGCCAAAATCGCGCAACTATCATGATATAATCATGATACATTTATAAAGGTATCGCGACGCATCCACACAAATCCGATGGTGAACACTTGGAATCCATTAAACATCTCTGTTCCTCCCTTCTTCAGCAATTCAAGAGAAGAAACGAGAAGCAGCTCAGGGACCTGAAGGACGCCCTTCTCAAGGAAGCGACACTCAGGTCAAGCAAACTCTACTTCGAGATTGCCGTAACGGCTTACGCGCTCTCCAAGATAACCTCCAAGCCCAGGCTGCTTACCCGGGAGTATAACGGCGAGCTGCAGAGGATAGAAAAATCCCTTGGCGAGCTTGTGGACGGCATCGGCAGATACGATGATGACGGCCTGCTGCGCATAATAAAAAGAATAGAGGAGGACATGAAGGCGCTCGAGAGGGTGGACCGGAGATTTTTCAGGGACGTCATAGCCAAGGGAAGGACGAAACTCGCGGCAACGATGTACGCGCAGGGGATTTCGCTTGGCGTAGCCTCCGAAATGAGCGGAATAGAAAAGCAGGAGGTACAGGAGTATGCCGGCAGCACGATGATGTTCGACAGGGTAAAGGAGGAAATTTCCATAGCGGAAAGGATAAAAAAAGCCAGAAAAATGCTTGGTGAGTAATTTGAAGAAGAAAGACATACTGTGCGATACCGGTGCGTTCATTTCGCTTACGTCCTCATGCCTCTCGGAGATATTGTATTTTTTTGTAGAAAAGCACAACGTGCGCTTCATAATCCCGCCTGCCGTAGAGGACGAGGCCGTGCTCTATCCCATAGGCCAGGGCATAAAGAAGTATCTTTTTTCCGCGATAAAGATAAAGGATGCGCTCAACGACGGCGTCATAACGCGGCTTGAAAAAGAAAAGGCAATACCGGAAGCGGAAACGATAATGAAGCTCGCGAACAATCTTTTCTACATGCACGGCAAGCCAATAACGCTTATCCAGCGCGGGGAATCGGAAACGCTTGCGCTTGCGCTGGAACTCGAAGTAAAAAATCTGCTGATAGACGAACGGACCACGAGGATGCTTATCGAGGCGCCGTTCAGGCTCAAGGAGCACCTGGAGGAGGAATTCCGCGTAAACGTCATGGTCAACAGGCACAACATAGCCGAGCTCTCAAAGCGCATCGGGGACATGAACGTCATACGGAGCAGCGAACTCATAACCATCGCCTACGAATACGGGTTTTTCGACAGGTACCAGGGCATCGAAAAGACGGCGTTCGAGGCCGCGCTCTACAAAATCAAATTTTCCGGCTGCAGCATAAGCTTTGATGAAATAAACGAATGCCTTAACCAGGTGAAATAATTGCAGCAGTTTCTGGACATCCCGGAAGCCGAATGGGGTAAGGTAAGAATAATAATAGACCACCGGGAGAGCGGACGCTTCGACGAATATCTCACAGGGATGGGGGCGGCGGTGAAAAGGCAGGCCCTTGCGCTCGGCGATTTCCTCTGTTCGGCAAAGCTCGCGGTTGAGCGGAAGACGAGGGCGGATTTCGAGAGCTCCATAATAGACGGAAGGCTGTTCAGCCAGTTGCAGGAGCTGGCCGCAAACTATCCGAACGTCGTCCTGTTGGTGGAGGGCACAAGGGACGAGGCGCCGGAAAGGGTGGGCAAGGAGGCGGTGCTTGGCGCCTATGCGGCGGTGCTGTCCGATTTCGGCGCGTCGTTGATTTTCACAAAGGACATGAAAAGCACCGCGGAAATAATATTCGCCCTCGCAAAGCACGAGCAGCTTGCTAAAAAACATCCGATGAGGGTTTTCGCGAAAAGGAAAACGCTTACTCCGTCGCAGAGCCAGCGCGCGGTTATAGAAACGCTTCCGATGGTAGGGCCGAAGATGGCAAGGAAGCTCCTCCTGCATTTCGGGAGCGTTGAAAAAATCGCCAGTGCTGCGGAAAAGGAGCTTGAGGCCGTGCCGGGCCTGGGCAAGAAACGCGCGAAAGTAATCCGTTCGCTGCTTGTTTACGGTTACGACGAAGAAGAGGATGAAATGCGCGGCTATTGAAGTTACAGGACAATAGTTTATCGCACGGTGGTGTAATCTATCTGCCAGCCGCACTGCTCGTCCTCATTCCACTGGCCTACTATGAAAAGCTTGAGATAGCCAAGATATGGCACCCTTCCGATTACCTTGCCCCGCACGTTTTCCTGCGGAATGGGATGATTCCGTATGTCCGGGTTCCTGCACGAGGCATCCGCCATCTGGATGTCGAATATGGGGTTGTTATCGCCTTTCGTAAGGTAATATGTTTTGCCGTCAGCGTTTATCTTGAAGAACGTCCGGTGGACGATATCGCCTACGCCGGCAAAAAGGTCGCCTGCGGGCGGTGCATACACTATGACGTCGTGCGAAAGGTTCTGGTAGTATTTTTCGCCCCTGAACTCGACATATTCGAGGCATTTTCCATAGCCGCCCACCCCGTTCCTGAAATCAACCGTGCACGCGCCGTAGTGGTAGATGAATGGGCCCGTCTTTTCGATAACGCTTTCGGGATTGTCCGCAAACTGCACGCAGAGCGGCTCCGTCCTATGGCAGTTGCAATAGGCATACAGCGGCATTGGCAGGATGAAATTCTGGCCGCCGGCCGTAACTGTCGTGTCTTCGCTCAGCGACTGCATCTCCTCCCCGCTCATCTCTATTTCATAGGCATCTATCCCCGCCCCCTGCACTATGATGAAATCCCCGCGCTCGAGGTTGGGAAGCATGCTGCATGAGACAACCGCGGATACTGGCGTGGTGGTGTTGAGTATCACGGAAGCGCCTGCCCAGAGAAGGACCGCGACGACTATCGCTATCAGGGTATCCACTATCTCGTGCTTCCATCCATGCCTGCTGACGCCTTCCTTTATCTCCTTCCAGACGAAATAAACCAGTTCGAATACGACAAGCGCGGAAAGGAAAAGAAGGACCAGGCCTGCGTTCTTGTCCTGTGGGTCAAGGACGCTTTTTGCTATCAGATAAACTGCGAGTGTTCCAAGTATTATAATGATTTCGAGAGGCAGCTTTTTCAGGATATCCTCCTTGCTTATTTCCATTCCACTGCCCCGCTTCATCCGCTATCCTGATATCTCCGAAAACTGCTTCCTGAACTCCTCGACTTCCTTTCTTATCTCCTCGAGTTTTTTTGCGACCAGCTCGGAGGCGTTTGCGCCCTTGGTCCTGACAATAAGATGGGGCGTCCCGATGACGGGATGGGGCACCTTGCAGGCCGCGAATTCCACTCCCTTGGTTTCGTTAAGCTTTTCCGTTATCATCTGTGCTATCGATTGGTCTATGTCGCCAAGGTCCAGCTCAAGAACGTCTTTTTCCTTCTGTAGGATCCTGATAGCCATAATTCTGCACCTTAAAAATGGTTTTCTCTTTTGATAGGAAAAGAACTTCTTTTAAAACCATACTGCAGAATATCAGAGTGGTGTAGCGGGATGAAAAGACCTATCCTGATAATTTGCATAGACCGAGACAACGATTTATATGAAAAAGGGGGGATAGGCGGCCCGATAGTCGGGAGGGCGGCCAATCTCGATGCCGTGATGAAGCTCGCGCTCTCGGATCCGGAGGATTCCGATGTAAACGCCCTTTTCTACGCGATAAAGCTCTACGACCAGATGACACGGGAGAAACAGACGGTGGAGCTGGCGACGCTCACGGGTGACAAGAGGCTTGGATACAACGCCGACAAAAAGATAAGCGCACAGCTCGACAGGCTCGTCCAGGAATTCAACCCGGTTTCATGCCTGCTCGTTTCGGACGGCGCTTCGGACGAGGAAGTGATGCCCATCATCCGTTCGAGGCTGAAAATAGATTCGACAAAGATAATTTTCGTAAAGCAGGCGAAGGAGCTCGAAAAGACGTATTTCGTGCTTCTCGAAAAGCTGAAAGACCCCTATTACGCGAAGATACTCATCGGGATACCGGCACTCCTGATTCTTCTCATCTCGCTTTCCGCGTTTCTCGGCCTCGGCTGGGAGCCGGTAGGCATAATCGTCGGCTTTTACCTTCTCATAAGGATGGCAGGCATAGACGAGATGGCAATGGGCGTGCTGAAGGATTTCAGATTCTCCATAGAGAAGCCGGGGTGGATAGGATACCTGGGCGGTTTCACGCTGTTCGTCATAGCCGCTTATGTGGGCTTCCAGTCCCTCGAATCCCAGCAACCGTTCCTTGCGGGTGAAAAGCTTGCAGGCTATGTTGTAGGCAGCATGGTATGGCCCGTTTTCCTCGGCCTTTTCCTCATGCTGCTCGGAAAATCGGTGGATGCGCTCATAGAGAAGAAAAACTATGAGATGACCCGCTACATGCTTTATGCCGTCGCGGCAGCCCTTTCGGCGACTCTGATATGGATGGGGAGCCTGTGGGTGGTCAACATGAGTCCGCCGTACGTCGATTTCGGCACCTTCATACTTACACTCGTGGTCTGCCTGCTTCTGGGCTACCTTTCGAACTGGGCGATAAACCTCTACCGCAGGGACCTCATCGTCGGCATGAAGATAGAAGGGAAAGAGGCGGTAAGCGACCACGGCGTTTATCTGGGAAAGATAGTGGGCGTGGACACGAAGAAGGGAAAGCTGATAATCCAGACGATGCTGGAAAAGAAATACTTCCTCCCGCTTTCCTCGATAGTTGCGATAGACGAGAAGATAGTGCTGAGGGCCGGGGAGTAGCAAAACGTCATCTAAACTGCTTTTTCATTTTCGCCAGGAGTGCAGTCTTCTCCTTCGAGTCCTTCAATGCAGCCTCAAGCACGTCCACTATGTTGTCAGCCAGGATTATCTTCACCGTTTCCCGTTTTTCCTTCGTAAGATAGATATCCTCGCCGTTTGATGCCGGAACGAGCACCTTTTTTATCCCGCTTTCGATTGCAGCCTCGACCTTGGATGTCACTCCGCCGACCGGAAGCACTTTTCCGCGGATATCGAGCG
>JACCLJ010000042.1 GCA_013425425.1 Microcaldota archaeon | reverse complement strand
GTAGCCGCGCACACGTGGGCAGAACAATCAAAACCAGCACTACATGAAGGACATCCTGCTTCGGAACCGCATTCATATGCTACCCAGGCATGGTTTGCAGCATAGCCGCACTCGCCAACCACTACCGGCTCACAGTTTCCTCCTGCCGCCGTTGCGAGCATTGCGCAATATTCAGCACCTTCACAATTAGCATTTGTTGTGCATTCAAACTGTGGCCCTCCTCCAGCAGGAGGCGCTTCTTCACAGCAGGCTATCAGGTCAAGCCGTCTTTCTTCAGCTTCATAGCCCGGTTTGCTGGCATAGATTATGACTGCCATGCTGCCAGGTATGCCGCAGCCTTCAAAAGTGATTTGGCCGTTTGCATCCGTTTCTCCGGAGAAAATAGGCGCACCCGTAACATCCGTTACCGTAACCTGCGCACCGCTGACCGCATCATCGCTATTCGCGCGATGCACGGTTACGACGTTCCCGTCGCATGTGCTGCTAAGATCAATCTGCAGAGGAAATGGTCTGCTACCGCCGCTCGAAGGGAGGTATCCATACCCAGGACGGATTCCCGCGGAAATGGATGACACTGCTAATACCAACATTGCCAGAACAACAAACATTTTGGATGACATTCTTATCACGATGTTGCTTCCTGCATTCACATTTAAAAAGTTTTAGCAGGTGGCAGTTCGAACAGTTTAGCTCTTCTTCAGCCACTTCAATGCGGCAACGCCGCACAATGAGAGGATTATCAGGCCTCCGAGCGCGGCCGGGTTCAGCAATCCTCCAGAGGCAAGCAGGCCCACTACGGCGAGAGGCAATGCGATCAGTGCCGTCTGCTTCCAGGAGGCATCCAGCAGCAGGGCAAGCCAGATAAGCCACGAGAGGAGGAAAAGCGCGAGTGTGCAATAAAACATCCTGTTCTCGACCATTCCGGGGCCCGCATATGCGAATCCATTTGCCAGCCCGTGCCAGGAGGATGCGGGAATGCCATTGAAATCAATGAAGCGGTTTGGCCCATGCGCGAATACAAGATACTCATGCGGCGATTCGAACACCCGGTAGGAAGCGGGCGTCAGTTCCTCGTATCTGACATCGGTGGAATAAAGTCCCTTCCCGGTCTGGTTTATCAGCACATCGAAACCATCGCTTCCGTTTTCTTTCGATGCGATGAACGGGCTGGTGGCGAGATTGTTCCTGAAAAGATATATTGTTGGCCCCTCAAAGACAAGATCGATGTCCGTTACGCCGCTCGTCCTGTAAAACAGGTAAAGGTAATGAATGGAATCCTCATTGTCCTTCAGCAGGATCACGTAGCGGGCATTCAGCGGAAGGAGCATCTCGGCGGTGTTGTTTATGAACTGTCGGTTGCTGAACATGTATGCGATATAATTACCTACAGGATCGTTACTGTCGCTGTAAACGTGTTCCGTTTCAAGATTGTATGCCGTGATTACCGGTTTCGAGAAGAACTGTGATGGGAGGTTGCCTACCGTCTTCTGGCTGCCGTTAACCCAGTAATACGTATTATACATATGCGGAGGGAGCAGGAGTATGCTGGTTGACGTGTTATCCGCCGCTATGATCCTATCCGCTTCGGTCCAGTCCTGCGGGTATGCGGTAGCGCCCGTCTGGCCCAGGAAACCGAAAAACCCGAAATTATACACCAGAGGAACGGCAAGCAGGGCGAAGAGCAGCGCCGTCCCCTTCCGCCCGCCCGCTTTTTTGGCCAGGTAATCGACGCCGTAAGCGCCAAGCACTGCGTATACGAGGCAAAGAAGCCCGGCGAATTTCTGCGAATCCCTGAAAATGAAATAAACCGGTACCTGTTCAAGAACCTTGAAAATCCAGGAGATGGGGCTGTAGGAACCGAGCGAAAGCAGGAAGGCCATGAAAAAAATGAAAATGATGGAAAGGGCGCAAGCCCTGTTCCTCTCAAAGAGTGCAAAAAAACCGAGAGCGCTCAGCACGGCAATAATGAGGTATGGGATATGCCAGAGGCTAAATACGTCCTTGGTGTACGTAAAACCCGTTCTCCAGAAACCATGCATCGTAATTACCGCAAGCGACACCGGAAGCTCGCCGCCAACCGGGCCGAAATCGGCCATATAAGATTCTGCAGAAGCAGGAGAATACGTATCACCGAACATCAGCAGGGCGGGCAATATCCAGAAAAGGTTCATTGCGAGTACAAGAGCGGCGAGTACAAGCGTTCGTTTTGCAAGGACTACGAACGACGCCGCTTTCATTGCGCTGAAAACGAAAATTACCGCGTATGCGAGAATAAGAATCAGCACGCCGTGGGAACTGATTGATGCCGCGCCGGTCATCAGGGCAACCTTCGCAAGCTTCCCGTTGTCTTCCGGTTTTTTTATGAAGTCGAGGAAGAACGCAATCGCAAGCGGCCAGAGCGCATAGGATAAAAGGAGAGTCCAGTGGCCCGCGAGGAAACGGACGAATACGAACGGGTTAAGCATGTAAAGGAAACCGCCGAAATAGCGCGAGCTGCCGAGTTCCTTCGGAAGCGATACGTGCATGCAGAATCCGCAGAGAAACAGGATGGCGAAGAGCAGGGCTTTCTCAAGGAGCTCAACCGAAACTAGCTGTGAGAGCGCGGCAAAAACCATCCAGAATGGCAGATAGGCTCCGTAGGGGTTTGGTGTATACCCGTAGAAGTCCTCAAAATGAAAATCCGAAAAGCTGTTCGGGCCGAACTGCATGTCAAGGGCAAGGTAATAGCCCGGGCCGAGCAGAGGCAGCATTATGATTAATGCCAGGAATGCATAAACCAGAACAGCTATTTTTTCATCCGCCATCGCTCTTTTTTCTCAGTCAACCTTAAAAATCAAAGTTGCTTAAGTAATTGGGATACTATGGCGGGTTTTAAAGGGAGATTCAGGGTCTATAACGACTTTCTCAATCCTGAAAAATCAGACGTCATACTGAGCGTAGGCTGCAAAGGCGGATTTTTTGAAACTCGTATCGTAGACAAGGTTGGCAGGATTTATGCAATCGATATCGACAAGAACGAGATAGAAAAAAACAGGCAAAAAGAACCGCGGATTATATTCGGGCACTGTGATATAACAAAAGGCACTGATTTTCCGGGCGGTCATTTCGATAAGGTGATTTTCAGCGAAGTAATAGAGCATCTTCCCGAAGGGACCGAACTGGAAGCACTTAAAGAAATAAACAGGGTGCTTAAAAAAGACGGCACACTGCTTTTCTCGACGCCCAATGATTGTTTTGTATCAAAAGTCAGCGACCCCATATGGTGGGTGAAAAACCACAGGCACTATAAAATAGAAAAGACCAGATATCTTCTGGAAAACTCAGGTTTCAAGATTGAAAGGG
>JACCLJ010000040.1 GCA_013425425.1 Microcaldota archaeon | reverse complement strand
AATGTGGAAAAGAAGCTGAACGGCGAGAAGAAAACGGCCGAAGACGGCTATGCCGACATAGAAAAAAGGATTTCCGAAACGGATGCCAAGAGGATGGAGTTCAGCAGGGAGCTTCAGGGAAAGCAGAAGACAAGCGAGATGATAAGAAAAATAGAGGAGCTGAAGGCTTCGATGAACATCAGGCTCCAGACCGTAAAAGAGAGGGAGGAAGGCATAAGGAAAATCGAAGAGGAGCAGAAGGGCCTGAAAGCGAAAACGGGCGATGAGAAAAAGGAGATCAGCGGCATCGAGGAGGAAATCGAAAAATCCAGGAAGGAGCTCAAGGCGCTCGAGGCCGAGGCGGCAAACGAGAAAATCACGGGCGTGGAAGAAAAGCTCGCGCCGCTCAGGAAGGAGATATCGGAAGCGGAGGAGAAACTCCAGAAGAGCAGGGAGCAGGGGATAGCCCTGCAGTCCGAGATAAGCTCGAAAAAGGAGATGCTCGCCTCAAAGGAGGAGGATCTCAAATCGCTGAAGCCGGGGAATGCCGGCCAGGAAGGCGAGCCGGATTTTGAAGCCGAACTGAACGGGCTTACCGGCAGGAGAAAATCGATAGACGAGGAAATAGACGAATCTTTCAGGCGCACCAAGGAAATAAACAAAGAGATAAGCGAGATGGACCGGGAACTGCTTGAGCTGAAGGAGAAGGCTTCAATATTCAAGGTCCGCTCCTCGCCGCAGCTCATGAACCCCGCATTGAGGTTCGTGGACGATTTGAAAAAAGACGGGGGGAACGGAATTTACGGGACCGTTGCCGACCTGCTGGAGTTCGAGCCGAAATACGCGCAGGCCATCGAGGCTGCGGGCGGCTCGAGGCTGATGTACGTGGTCGTGGACAGTTCTTATACCGCGGTCGGCATCATAGAAAAACTCAAGAAGGCAGGCGCCGGCAGGGCGACATTCATCCCGCTTGACGTCATAAAGGCGCCGGCAGAGCTTTCCGCAGGCGGATTCTCATCCGTGCTGAAAAGGATAAAATGCCGCAGCGAAGTAAGGAAGGCGCTGGAATATGTTTTCGGGGACACCCTGCTCATAGAGGGCTCGGGCGATGCGCGGAAGGTCGGCATAGGCAACTACAGGATGGTCACCGTTTCCGGGGAGATTTTCGAGCGCTCCGGAGTCATAAGCGGAGGAAAGGCGCAGAGCAGCATCCTGACCGGCAACGAGGCGAAAAAGGTTGAGGATGCGCTTGCGAAGCTGAAGGACGAGAAAAACGCGTTCATCGAGGAGCTTTATTCCCTGAGGGAGAGTGAGTCGAAGCTGAGGGCCGAAAGGTCCCAGGTTGAGATACGGATAAAGATCATAGAGATGGAAATCAAGGCGGTCAAAGAACAGGAAAGCGGGAGAATGCTTCTGGAAGAAAAGAGGAAAAACCTGGAAAAGAGCGTGAAGGAGCTTGCCGCCGCCATTGAAACGGCCGAGAAGGATACGGAGAAGCTGAAAAAGGAAAGCGAAAGATTGAAGGCAAGGGCGGAGGATCTCAGGGCGAAACTTGCCGGGGAGGAATCCCAGCTCCGAAGGGAAAGCGACGAGCAAAACAGGATGAAAATCGACATCGCATCCCAGCTTTCATCGCTCAAGGCTACGGTGGAGGGAAAGCTGAACGAAGTTGAAATACGGAAGAAGAACGTCCATGGCACCGAGCACCGCATCGCAGCAATTGCAAAGGAAAGCGAGTCCCTGAAAAAAGACATAGAAAAGGCCGGGGAGGAGCACGGAAAGGAAAGCGACGAGCTCGGCCTGCTTGAAAAGAAGATCGCCGAAACGGGCAAGAAGATAGAGAAGCTTTTCGAAAGCATAAAGCAGCACGAGCTGGAGCTTCAGGAGCTCGGAAAGGAGAGGGAAAGGAAAAGGATGGAGCTTGAGAGGGTGGCGCGGGAGCTGGCGCAGCTCGGCATAAAGAAAGCTACGGCCGACACGAGACTCGAGGATATCAAGGCCGAATACGAGCGCTACAAGGACACGCAGTTCCTTGACGGGCTTACGAAAACGAAGCTCCAGGAAAGCATAAACGAGTGCGAACAGGCGCTGGCCGGGCTGGGCAACGTCAATATGGCCGCCATAGAAATGTACGACAAGAAGAAGGCGGAAATAGATGAAATCACGCAGAAGATAGACCAGCTATCCGAAGAGCGCAAGGCCATATTCAGGATGGTCGAGGAAATAGAAGAGCGCAAGAAGGAGGCTTTTTTCGAGGCGTTTTATGCTGTCAGCGAAAACTTCAAGAAGATGTTCCAGTATGTCGACATCGGAGAGGGCCATCTGGCGCTGGACAAGCCGAACGAGCCTTTCGACAGCGGCCTTTTCATAAAGATAAACAAGGGCGGCCATGATTATTCCATAGATGCCCTTTCAGGAGGGGAGATAACGCTGGTTACGCTCATGTTCATATTCGCGCTGCAGTTCTTCAAGCCATCGCCGTTCTACATCCTTGACGAGGTGGATGCGGCCCTGGACAAGCCGAACAGCAAGAACCTGGCGCAGCTGATAAAAAGCATGGCGGAAAAGAGCCAGTTCATCCTCGTGTCGCACAACGACACCGTAATCTCCCTGGCGAATACCGTTTTCGGTGTGAGCAGGACGGACAAGGTTTCAAAAATCGTGGGACTGAAACTGAAGGAAATGGCCGCGGCATAACTTTTACATAATGGCGAATGCATCCGCAGCCTGCTGCCTTACCGCGTGCGGCTCGTTCTCATCGGCGGCGGTTTTGCAGAATAAGTTCGCCGCATCTTCAATGACTGCCCTGCTGCAGGATTGCCTGTTTTTTACGAAGAAAGCTATCGCATTGCATCTGAGGAGGATGCTGTTCGTTTTGTTCCCTGCGAGTTCAAGCGAAAGCGTGGCTGCAGTTTCCATATCAATCGACTTCAGCACCCTGACCGCCTCTATCCTTGCGCAGTCCTCCTTGTCCCAGTTTTCGGCTGTTTCGCGAAGGTGATATACCGTATGTTCCCTTTCCCTGCCGCTGATAGCCGGGTCCGAAACGAGTTTTCTTTTGTCGGCCACCGTAAGAACCGGATTCCTCAGCCTGTCTATTATGCTTTCTGGGTGTTTTTTCAGTATCGCCGTTCCCATCGCATCCCCACGTTTATAATTAGACACTTATTCTTTTAATACCACATTCTTTATTGCAACAATCCTGTCCCCCATCGCTATCCCGGTTATTTCTAGAGGTACGACCGACCCGACTTCGTGCGGTTTTTCGGATTCGATCTCCACGCTGTCGCTTTCAATCGCCATGCCGCCCGCTTCATCAGGCAGTGAAATCAGGTAACGGTAAACAAGGCTGCCGGAATAGTTCAGGTCGGCCGTTCTGTTCGTTATGACGGTCAGGACGGACGGCTGGAAGCTTGCGCCTGCCTGCCCGAAATCCGTTTCCACCTGCGTCATATCCGTGAAATTCCCGCTGCATTCTATCCCATACTGGTCTATGTATGTGATATAAGAGACGTTCCTCTTTGCCATGACCTCTTCCACGGTTAGCGGCTGGTTGAACAGAACCGTATTTTTCGCCCGGTATTCCGCATTTCCGTATTCCGAGCGCAGCGCTTCCGCGTCTATGCCGTTTCTCTCCGCCCACGGAATAGAATAGGTGTAAATGTAAACCATGGAAAGAACGGTTCCCTGCGCTTCGGCTTTCTTTTCTTCGCTTACTATCAACGGCGAACCGTAGCCGATGAGCACGTCCTGCGAAACCTGCGCTATCATCTTGATTGTTATCTCGCTGTCCACATCGACAAGGGGCTCGGTCACGACCCGCAGCGCGATGTTTCCGGGCGTCGCATTGACGATTGAGCCGTTCCCGAGTTCCACCGGTATGAACGGCGGCGGCGCTATGTTCGCAACCGTATACGCAGTCAGGTTTTTCTCCCTGAGGAAAACGCCTATCGGATAAACATCATCTCTCGTTTCCGTCCGTATTACAGTGCCGTCCTGGCTTGGGGATACGTCTGCGACCCCCGGCATCGCACGGAGCTCTGCAACCGTATCCGTATCAAGCGGCGAATTTACGACAAGGACCGGGTCATACGTCCTGATTGTGCCTGAAAATTCGGCGGTTCCCGTCACGCTTTCTACTACCGTATTGCCGCCACCGCCTCCCCCTCCGCCTATGACTCCCAGTGCAATCATTTCGAAAATGCAAATAGCTATTACAACTATTGCAAGAATCATCTTCCCTTTGTCTTTGATCTCAACCATCGAATCTCCCGCAGAAAAATTATGAAATATTGCTATAAACAATAATCCTTTAAAAGTGCGGTTTCACAACAACCCAGAGTGCGCGGAAGCCCAAGCTTTCAAACTTGGGAGTAGCGCACCCGA
>JACCLJ010000016.1 GCA_013425425.1 Microcaldota archaeon | reverse complement strand
CTCGTTTCGGGAGATGGACCCAAAACGGTTTATTTCAAATGCGCGGACAACGAATCGAACTGGAGCGCTGATGTCAGCGATAGTATCGAACTTAACACGACCGTGCCGGATACAATCGCTCCTTCTGCTTCAAACAAACTTCCAAGCGGCACTATTTCGAACAGGCGGCCGACGATTTCGGCGGTGCTTACAGATACGGGAGGCTCGGGCATAAACAACGCCACCATCCTCCTCAGGCTCGACGGGGCCGTAGTAAGCCACACCTACAGCTCTGGAACCGTTTCCTACACCCCAGCCAGCGACCTTAATTCCAGCATCCACAGCGCCAATCTGAGCGTTTCGGACAATGCAGGCAATCCCTATAGCGTCACATGGAGTTTCACGATTTCATCGCAGGGCGTGGGTTTCGATGATTTCGGCCCTGCAAACAACAGCTACACGGCCGACAAAACGCCCGACGTATCCGTCATACTGGTGGATACCGGTTCCGGCATAAATGCAAGCTCATTGAAGATGACTGTTGACACAAACAATGCAAGCGCGAGTTATTCCACATCAAGCAAAAATTATTCCTATAGCTCTTCCACCCTGAGTGACGGCAACCATACTGCAGAGGTGTGGGTCCGCGACAACAGCGGCAAGGAATCCTATGCCAAGTGGATCTTTACCGTAGATACCACAAAGCCTACGATAAGCCTTTTCGTGCCGTCCGAAGATGCGGTGGTGACCCAGGCGCCTCACATTTCAGCAAAGATAGAGGATAGCGGTGCCGGTGTTGACGAGCACAAAATATACATGGACCTGAACAACGTTGATATCACCGCATCGGTGCAGTATGATACTGGAACCGATACGGCCACGTTCAGCCCTACGGTAACGCTTAGCGCGGGCACCTACAAGGTGGAAATGTGGGCTACGGATAAGATGGGGAATGAGAATAACGTGGACTGGTCATTTACCATCGCATCATCTGCCCCAGTCATAGCAACCCTGAGGCCCCAGAACGGCACGACAACAACGGAAGCAAAACCCGAGATTTCCGCGATCATTACGGATGCCGGTACATCCGGCATAAACACCAATTCGATAAGGGTGTTCTTTGACGGTGTCGAAGTGACCGCCAGGGCAACGTATAATGCCGGTTCAGGAAAGGTTTCCTACGTCCCAACCGATAATCTCGAGGACGGAAGGCACACTGCAGAGGTCAGGGCAAAGGACAATAACAACCAGCAGACCATGGCGAACTGGTCCTTTAGCGTCGATGCCTCGGCTCCTCTTTCGCCGGCAAACTTCAGCGCGGTGCAGGACGAGAACGGCACCCGCCTCAGCTGGGGCGCCTCGCCTTCGAATGACACTGAAAGTTACGTGATATACGGCGCGCTCAGCAGTTTTACGAGTATAGCGGGTAAAGCCGCCATCGCCACTCTTGGAGCGGAAAACCGTTCATATTTCCATGACATAACCACCAGATATTATTATGCCCTTGTTGCGGAGGATAAAAACGGAAACCAGGGAGCGCCTGTTTTTGCAGGGACCTGCTCCGTTTACAGCGCAACCGCAGGGTGGACCGATTACGAATGCTGCCTGGATTCCCAGTGCCTCGAAGGCTATTACTGCGATGCCAGCCGCCACCAGTGCAAAAGAAGCGCGACTGACGGCAAGACAGAAGCGGAGGCCGCAATAAGAGAGAGCCAGGACATCATAGATGCCGTGAAAGAGGCAGGCAAGAACACGAGCGAGGCAGAGGATTTCATCGGGGATGCGCAAAATGCCCTAAATGCAGGCAACTATGCGCAGGCCGAGCATTTCGCATCGCTCGCAGCTGATGCCGCACGGTCGGCACCGCTTATCGCAGAGGAAACCGGGGAAGAATCGGATAAGAAAGCCCTGCCCTGCTGCCCTTCGGCATTCATCCTCGTGGTTCTCTGCTTTGCAGCCATGATGAGGAAATAGCATGGCAAACGCCTTCATTTTCCACGGCTATGGTGCCAGCCCGGATGCCAATTGGTTCCCATGGCTGAAGAAAGAGTTGGAAGCCCGGGGGTACAATGTATTCGTTCCTGCATTCCCCGATAGCAATCATCCTGACCGAGAAAAATGGCTGAAGCATTTCGAGCAATACAAAAAGCATGTAAACAAGGACACGGTTTTTGTGGGCCACAGCCTGGGCGCTCCGTTTATCCTCAACATACTCGAACAGCTCAACACGCCGATAAAGGCGGCATTCCTCGTTGCGGGTTTCA
This sequence comes from Microcaldota archaeon, assembly GCA_013425425.1. Lineage (GTDB taxonomy): Archaea > Micrarchaeota > Micrarchaeia > Anstonellales > Bilamarchaeaceae > JAVZJR01. The sequence goes on along the minus strand of JACCLJ010000016.1, from coordinate 1,462 downwards.
CCGGTCCTATCGGCCCTGATTTCGATCCGTACGTCGGAAGCATTTCAATAAGGGATTTCAACTGGAAGAAGATAAAGCAGAACTGCAAAAAATTCGTGATATTCGCAAGCGACAATGATCCGTACGTGCCCGCAGAAAAGGCAGAGGAGCTGCATAAGCTCCTGCCGTCAGAACTCATAATAATAAAAAGGGGAGAGCACCTCAATGCGGGCTCCGGCTATTTCACTTTCAACGAGCTGAGGGATGCTATCCTGAAAGCATAATCTCTATCCTTTCCTTCCCTGCACCAAGGTTTTTCCGCTTCAGCTTCACTTTTCCTATCTCGGAAGTATTCTTCACATGGGTCCCTCCGCAGAAAGTCTTGAACTCTGCGGATTCCCAGATTCTCCTTCCCGGCTTCTCGGCATCGTCATACGCCTTCACTTCATGGCCTTCTGCAATGAATCTATTGCTGTTCTCCTCGACCTCGGGCAGCAGCGGAGTGATGGGGTCGGGCCAATCATAATCTATCCTCGCCTTATCGACCGTCACGTTCGAGCCTATTATCTCTTTTTTTCCTGTTTTCTTTTCAAAAAAGAACCAGACGATATGCGCTGCGGAATGCAGCTTCATTATCCTATACCGTTTGTTCCAGTCTATGCTTACCTTTACCGCATCTCCTTCCCTGAAATCCGGCGCTTTCTCAAGGACATAAACCAGCTCCTCTCCGTTTTTTCTCGCTTCAAGAATATTTATGCCGTTGATGGTTCCGGAATCGCTCTGCTGCCCTCCTGAAAATGCGTAGAAGATGCTCCGGTCGAGTTTTACCTCATTGCCATTGACCGAAACCGCTTTCGCTTCGCATTCCTTCAGGTAGGGATCTTCCCAGAAAAGTTTTTTTGTCATTTTTTCCTGCCTCTTTCGCATATGTCCGGAATTTTTTCCATTGCAAAAGCAAGAAGCAACAGGATTACAAACGTCGCAATTACAACCAGCGTGATGCTCCTTGCAGTATTGCACGTATCCGGCACAATCTGTCCGCCCACGGTGGATTCGTCCATGTGGGCGATTCTCATCGAACAATCGGGGTTGTAGACCGTGTAACCTCCGATCATGTTCATGAGATTCGGCAGTGAAAAATAGAGAATGACCAGCAAAACCAGCAGGATGCCAGATATCTTTTCAATTTCCTTGGCGATTTTCTTCCGGTCCATGCCATCTCCCTCAAACCCAGTTAACACTGGAACTGTTAAAAAACAGAAGACTCACGCTTCATTTAGAGTGTATCCGATATTATTACAATTCCTAGCACAACGCTTAATCCTCAATTTTCTCCGATTGAAGAGAAATCATAGATCTCTCAGCAGACAAATTTTGCAATTTGTCAAGAGAAAATATATTGGAGGTGATCTATCCGCAGGTTCCCCTACGGATACCTTGTTACGACTTAGCCCTCCTCACGTCCCATCGGTTCGAATCCGGC
>JACCLJ010000122.1 GCA_013425425.1 Microcaldota archaeon | reverse complement strand
GAAATGGCTTCTGTGGGACGTCAAATGGGAAAAAACCGAGCTCGGCGTAATGAAAAGGATGTACGGCCATTTCAAAAATTCCTGGGAGGAAGTTCAGGGAAAAGACAGGGAAGGCAAATTAGAACTCCTTGCCAGGAGAATATGGTTCGGTACGAGACTGGCGGCTTTGTCAACAACCGTAGCAATCGCAGCGCTTGCATATGTTCCATACGCCAAGAATAATGATTTCATACGCATGTGGAGACAGCAGATACATGTCAGCCCGTTCCAGTGGGGCAAGTGGGAGCTTGCATACCCTAATTTCAGAGCAAATCCGTTTACCACTGATAAGGGATGGGATATCCTGAACAAGCAGGATAGAAACAAAGAAAGAGAAGCGGCCACTGAAATCACCACACGCTCCATGGTAAATGACCTTTTCAAAAACAATCTGGAGAAGGGCGAACATGAGCAATTCATGCTGCAGTTCTGCTATTCAGGCGTAACAAGGAAAAATATCGATTCGAAGCAGGCAGAGCCGGAGCTGAAAGCGCAGCTTGAGTGGCTGACGGAGCACCCCGAAGTCGAAAAATTCCTTCTCGAAAGGAGATATCTCAAGAAGATAGGTAAGATTACGGTCAGCCTTGATAAAGTAAAATATGACAAGATTAAAGACGCAGTCGAAAAAGCCGGATGGACTGTTACGAAGGCCCACAACATTAAGGGGGGCGTAAGCGGTTATAGCCTTCAAAGGCTCGCGTTGATGCCGAGAGGACTGACGCAGGAAGAAGAGAAAGATACCAAACTGTCTAACGAAGACAAAGACAAAATAAGAAAAGAGAGGAATATAGCGGACGGGCTTAAGCTGAACAAGAACAAGACGAAGCAGCTTGTAGCCGAACTTATGCAGGCTGAAGCGAAAGGAACTATGATAGACGGCAATTACATGCACAAGAACCTCAGGATGTGGGAGAAGGAAGGCTATTTCGTCCCGAAGATGATTGAAGCGTATATGAACACATACGGAGTGAAGGACCCTAAGACTGCCGAGCTTCTCATAGCAAGCCCCGAGATGGCCCAGTGGATCGGTCCGATGGTTGCAAAGGGCCATGCGCCGGTTTACATCAAGGAAGGAAAGGTTGAAAGGATAGTGGAGATGCTGAAATACAAAATTGAGGCGAGCACGGGCAAGATAGGCCTTGTTCCGCTTCTTCCCCAGGACGAAATGATAAAAAAGCAGATATTAGCAGACGTTATGGTCTGGGCAGGAGGGGAAGGCGTGCTTGGAGACTGCATGGACGGATACGCAAAAAATGTTGCAGTTGAACGGCTGAAGAAAGAGCTGGGTGTGTACTGCCCGAAGAGCCCAGACACAATAGATTACGTGCTCGGAGCAGTAACGGCAGCAAAAACACCTGAGGGAAAGCTTGAGATAACTACTGCGGAAACGGAGATGAAGAGGCTACTGGCAAGTTATCATGGAGCAACCGCCACCAAGAGCATTATTCCGGAACAGCTTGACGACTTCGTCAGGGCGGTTAAGGAGCATGCAGCGGCAGGCGGAAAGATAAGCGACTTCGACCCGGTGAACGGCGTGATGCTCGAGTGGGCTGAGCAATATGGATACCTCAGGCCGCTGCTGACGAAGATAAGCACTTCTTCTGGAGATGTCTATGTGTCTGCAGAATCAGTTGGAAAGGGAGGCGTTACTGAAAAGATAATGAAAGGCAGCGAAGGCGCACTTGCAATGGCGGGAGGAATGCTCGAAGGCTTCAAGACGGAAAAAAGCTACAAGGACCTCTTTGCAAAAGAAGACATAACGAAGATAACTGCCGCCATAAACGCCTATCTTCTGCAGGAGATAGCAAAGGTTTACAACGGAGACGCAACCACTGGTGCAGATCTGGGCATAAAGGTTGAAAACGACGAAGTCGAGGTTATCGATGCGGACAAGTTCAAGAAAGCAGTCGTAGCCGGCCTTAACGTAATCAAAAAGAATGGAATGGACGCCCTGGCTGCGATTCAAGCGCCGGCGCTGATGCCTGCCCCGGCAGGGGTAAAGCCCGGAGAGCCGATGAGTGAAGGCGCGATGACGGCACCTGCGGAAAAAACGAACGAATCGCCGTATGGAAAGGAAATGATCATCGATAGCCTGATAAACAGCGGAGATTTTGTCGTATATCAGGACAAAAATAATAACATGACCGTTGTTTTCAAGAATGGAAATGATTATCAGATAGGCACATTCAGACCGGGGGATGCGATAAAAGCATTGGAGGATACAGGCAATTACAAAGACGTAAATAGGGAGGTCAAACTCATTGAAAAGGACGGCCAGCCCGTTTACGAACTGGAAGCAACGTACACCGTCGGGATAAACAAGAAGTACAAAGTCCATTACTACATCATAGGCGGAAAGGTCGACAACGCAGAAAAGATGTAGGTCAAAGGTATTTCTTCAGAAGCGGCCTGATGCTGACCTCTGAGACAGGCGAGGGGATGCTGTCTGTGACGAAGACGGAGTCGCAGGCTGCATTTAATTTTTGCAGGGAATCCTTCAGGAAAAAGCCGTGTGTTGCCGCGCAAAGAACCTTCTTCGCACCGCCTTTTTTTACGTTTTCCACCGCTTTGAGCATCGTGCCCCCTGTTGAAATCATGTCGTCGAGAATAAGGATGTTTTTTCCTTTTACTTCGAATGAGCGCTCCAGCGATTCTATCTTCCTGTAGGTTTCCCGGCCTGAAACATATTCTCCCCGCTTCTTCTCCATGCTTTTTCCGCCGAATTCCTTCACCAGATAGTTAGCTCCGATGTCAGGACTGATGACTTCGATTTCCCCTGCCTTTTTCCTCGCATGCTCTATAAGAAGCTTGTTTGCAGATATGCTTTCGATTTCCAGGCCGCCATAAACACTGGTTCCTTCCCTCTTCATGAAATGGCAGTCTATCGTTACGAGCTTTTTTGCCCCTGCATGCGCGAGGAGATTGCAGATTATCTCTGCACTAAGAGCTTCCCCTTCCTTGAAAATCTTGTCCTGCCTTGCGTATGGAAGATAGGGCGATACGAGGGTTGTAGGCGAGCCTCCCTTCTTTAGAGTCGAGAGCATGAGCATCGCCTGCATCAGGGAAACGTCCTGGTTCGGATAGAGGCGATGGAAAAGCAGGGAGGGCTCGTTCTTTACCGGAGGGATGCAGACGTAATCGTCTCCGTCCGGGAACCTCTTAATCTCCACGTTGGGCTCGAGGATGTCCGAGAAATTCGGTGATACTATTCGCATAAATTTCTATAGTATGTCCCATTTTTAAAACTTAACAGACACGTTTATTCATTATGGATGACAGGGAGAAGGCCATAGAGTACATCATAGAGAGATTGCTCGAAGGCAGAAGAGAGATAGACAAACTGAAGAAAGAGGCGGCAGTGATATTCAGGCCTGCGAAAATGATAAGGAATTCCGAGATTTTCATGAGAGGAAGGGAGAGGCTGCCTCCGGATGTCGCGAGGCTGCTGCTGAAAAAGCCGACGAGGACCGCTTCGGGAGTGACGCCGATAGCCATAATGGTAAGGCCGGACGGCTCCTGCAGCCATGGTTGCATCTACTGCCCCTTTACCGGAAAGGCTGCGAAAAGCTACACTGGAAAGGAGCCCGCAGCGCTGAGGGCGGTGCAGGCGGATTTCGAGCCGGACAGGCAGGTGGAAAGCAGGCTGAAGCAGTATGAAGAGATGGGGCATCCAACGGACAAATGCGAGATGATAATAATGGGCGGGACTTTTCTTGAGATGCCCGCCGGGTATAAGAGGGATTTCATAAAAAGGGCGTACGATGCGCTCAACGGAACGGCGTCGCAGGGCCTTGAGGAAGCCGTGCGGAATAACGAGAATGCGGCGCACAGGGCGATAGGGCTGACGATTGAAACGAGGCCGGATGTATGCGGGAAAAAGGAGATAGACGAAATGCTCGAGTACGGGGCAACCAGAGTGGAATTGGGCGTCCAGCATCCGGATGACGAAATATACGGGAAGATAGGGAGGGGGCATAAGGTCGGGCACGTTGTGGAGGCGACGAGGCTTCTGAAGAATTGCGCTTTCAAAGTGCTCTATCACATAATGCCGGGCATTCCCGGCTCGAATCCGGAGAAGGATATCGAAATGATGAAGATGCTTTTCTCAGACGAGAGATTCAGGCCGGACATGCTGAAGATTTATCCCACGCTCGTTGTTGACGGAACGGTGCTGAACGAGATGGTGAAGCGGGGCGAGTATGCGCCATATTCCAGCGAAGAGGCGGCTGACGTAATATCCGAATTCTACAGGCACATACCGGAATACGTGCGCGTAATGCGCATCCAGCGGGACATACCCGCGAACCTGATACTTTCGGGCGTGAAAAAGAGCAATCTGCGGGAGCTGGTGCACAGGAAAATCGAGGAGAAGGGAATAAAGTCTGGGGAGATGCGCTCACGGGAAGTGGGAATAACGAAAAGCGGTTACGATGCCGAGTCGTTTTCCATAAAACGGCTCGATTACGCCGCGAGCGGAGGGAAGGAAGCATTCCTTTCGTGCGAAAATGGCGATGGGATTATCGCCGGTTTCCTGAGGCTCAGGATAAACGGCCCGGAAAGCCACCGTGAGGAGATAGGAGAAAATTGCGCGCTGGTAAGGGAGCTGCACGTATACGGAAGCGAGGCGGTGATCGGAAAGAGCGGCGAAGTCCAGCATCGGGGAATAGGAAAAACTCTGCTTGAAACCGCGGAGCGGATTGCAAAAGACGATTTTGGAAAGGAAAAGATCGTGATAATAAGCGGGGTGGGCGCAAGGGAATATTATTTCTGGCAGGGATACGAAAGGCTTGGAAGGTACCTGGCTAAGAGACTTTGATTGCCAGCTTCTCCTCTTCCTTGAATTCTTTCAGTATCTCGTCCTGCTCCCTCAGAAGCTCTAGGTATTTTCTCTGCAAATCGACGAATTCCGCCTCCTCCGTCTCGGAAAAGACCATTATCTGCCTCTGCGCATTCTTCCACTGCAGCTGCGGTGAAAGCTTATCTATGTTCGAGAGGTTGTCGGTGAGCCTGTGGGCGGACCCGGCAGCAACCCATACTTTTTTGTTTGCGATTACGAATGGAATTTCCGTGGTTTCGGTCGCGTGGCCCGTAAGCAGCTTTCCGTCCTTTGAAACCGAAGCGGCTATGCCCGTGCGGCCGAAAAGGGCTGCAAGCTTTCCGGTAATGGCGCTGCCGCATCCCTCAAGGATGATTGTTTCCCTTACGCCGCCCCTTTTTACGACCTCGGTAAGCCGGTATTTCGTATCTGCGGCGGTTACCTGCGAAATAAGTATGAGAAGCTTGGCCAGGTTTTCGCGCTCTTCGAAATTTTTCTTCAGGAGGGTGCCGCGCTCTTTCAGGAGTTCGTACACCTCGCCCTCTTTTGCCGTAAGCGCATCCACCTGGTCGGAAATCGAAAACGTGGAGAGCTTGCTGTTTATGTCCGATATCTTCTCCTGGCAGACAAGGCAGAAATTAATCCCGACCTTCTCGATTTTGGAGGCCCTGTCCTTTATGGAGCTGTTAACTTCGGCAAGGGATTTTGAGAGGGCATTCACCGAGTCCTCATCGTTTTTATTGAGCTGGAGATAACTTCTCTTAAGCTCCAGTTCTATCCTTTTTCTGTCCAGTTCTACCAGTTCCGCGATATCCTTTACTGCCAATTCCATATGATCGCCTTTTCGAAATCCTTGGGAGGATGAATAGTAGAACAAAGGAAAATAATATAAAGATTGATATGAGCAGGAGCCAGGGTTCATTTTCTGAAGGGCCGGCGATGGCAGCGTCCTGGAATGGCTGCATCCGGCCCTCCATTTCCCCGAAAGAGCGGTCGAGTTCGCCCGCATACGCAAAGAGGCGGTATGCCGCACCCTGCTGGGGCTCGTTCTGCCGTATCAGGAACAGCGCCTGGGACTGGTAGACTTTTCCCCAGAGTGAAGTCCGGTTTTCTTTGGAAAATGATGAAACTGTTTCGTTCAGCCCGCCTTCGGGCATGGACAGGAGAGCCGCATCCGCGGAATCCATCGCAATGACGTAGGTGGTATCTATTATGGCTGCGCCGTACCTTCCTTCGGAATAAGATTTTCTGGCGATGTCCAGGCGGGACGCCGTATCCTCGGAGTGCTGGGATAATTCCGCCTCTGCAATCCGTTCATCCGCAAGCTCCTTCCATGCGCTTTCGTTCAGTTTTGTTCCAGTTGCGCTCTTTTCTGCTACGGAGTCGAGGCTTTGTGCAACCCGGCACCATGCATCCGCGTACATGAGCGAATTGTAGGCGTCATATTTTTCCTCGAGAAGCATGTTTTCGCGGATATCAACGGAGTCAAGCATGTCGCGCGCCCATGCGCTTCTCAGATCCGAACCGACCACCCATTCGTAATTCCCTTCCGTCATTTCGGGCCTTTGGAGCGAAGCAATGCATGAAGAGGATTCGTTTTTCTTCGCAACCGGGTCTACATCCCCCCTGAAAACGGTGTTTATGGTGGACAGTTCTATGTAATTCATGAATGCGTCGTTTGCCGCCGTGAAATAGTATCCTGCCTGGAGGTAGCGCAGCTGGTCTGAAATGCTGTCGTTGAAATAAACATTCACCCATTCGGTGTCGTTGGAATGCGGCGTCATGGCGAGCGTATAGTTTTCGAATTCGATCATGCGGTAGGCTACGGCCTCGAAATCCCCCATACCGGAAGCGTCAAAGGGCGTCATGTTTTCGGCTATCCGCGACTGGAATATGTCCATGCTCTTCTGGTTGATCGTCTTGTTGTACACCATGAAGCCAATGATTTCATCTATGCTGTCGGCCCTGAGTATCTTTATGCCGTAATCATCGCTTACCCCCTCCAGCGTTATGAATTCGTAGACGTTGTTGAATGGCGTTATGAAATATTTCATGCCATGTTCCGCGGATGCCCTTGCCTTTTCGTAAAGCCCGCCCACCGCTCCGACCGTTCCTCCGGGTTCCAGCGTTCCAGTCACGATGGCATCGTTTCTTACGGTAAGATTTTCGAAAAGGGCGTATGAGATTACGGCGATTGATGCTCCGGCACTCGGGCCTTCGACATATTCCCCGCTCGGAAGCTCGCCGAAGCTCAGAAGTATGTCGCAATCGCCCGTGTCATATGATGAAATGGCCCTTGCATATCTTACCGCATATTTGGCGGACTGCTGGGTCGAAACTCCCGAATATGGAAGGATGCCGAGATAATCCTGGCCGGAGCCGGGCACGGCTTTTGCAGTTATGTTGACAAGGCCGCCGCCTTCGCCAACCACCGCAACAACCGCGTGGGTTATCTCGCCCGCACATGCTGCGCAGGCCAGCGGAGAAAAAAGGATGAATGCGAATAATGCTGCGGATACACGGAGATGTTGCGGTTCCATGCGCTATAACCTCTTCACCGAAAGCACTCCGCGTTCCGTTCTGAAGAATTCGTAGTTCTCGGAAAGATAGAGCTTCTCGAGCTGGCTTCCGGTCTCTTTAATGTATTCCATGACGCTTCCCTTGGGCACGTCCTCGGAAAGATACACCAGGGCATAGGAATAATTTCTTGCAAGCGCCTCCTTTTCCCGTTCCTTTAAGAGAATTCTGCGTATCCCCCTTCCTTCATATATCAGGAGCACGGCGGGGTCTTCAAGGTATATCGCATTGTAATCCATGCCAGTTATCGCCTTCTTCTCAGCGTCGTAGCTCGCAGGCCAGCCCAGCCCCACGCCGATGAGCATGCGGTTTACGTAGCAGCCGAAGCTCATATTATATTCTATTATGGTGCCGACTTCCTTGTCGGTCACGTCGAACGAGCATTTTCTCATTATCTTCACGATGTCTTCGATGTCTTCCGTGGTAAGCCTTTTTACCTCTACCTGGTCCTCGTCAAGAAGGTGAAAGAACCCTTTTTTCTTCTCCTCCTTCTCCTTGACTTCGGACAGAAGCTTCTTTTCTTTCTTCGTATCTACCTTTTCAGCAATCCCGCCATTCATCGAAACACCACTGCTAGATAAAGCGCGTGTTGCACGCAGGGCAACGCGTAAGGAACGCTTCGCTCTTATATCCGCATATAGGACATATATAATAAGTTTTTTTAGCCCTTTCGTATTCGGCTTCAAAATCATAGAAGCACTTTACGCACTTTTTGATGTCCAGCTCGTTCAATGCTCCGCATTTCGGGCATTTTCTCCTGAACATCGATTTTATCCGCACGCCGCATTTCGGGCAGCGCTCCATGTCCAGGGTTATGGGCTCCCCGCAGTTCGGGCATTTCTGCTTCTCGCCACGCGGCCGTTTTCCGCCGCCGGTAAATATGCTTCCCATTACGTCCAGCAATCCCATGCCATCATTCCGTATGCAGCTTAAGCGTGCAGTTCACATCGTAATTTGCCG
>JACCLJ010000099.1 GCA_013425425.1 Microcaldota archaeon | reverse complement strand
GAAAAAGGACGGCACGTTCGCGGCGCACTGCCTCAACGTGGAGCAGGCAAAGGTCCTTGTTCTCGAGCTCAGGAAACATTTCAGGGAAGTCTTCATGCTGGAAAACATAATCCGCGAATACGAAGTGCGCGATTTCGGGACTAGGCCGCAGCATTTCGGGCTCATGCACACTGCGTATCTGGTTTTCGCAAGAAAATAAGTGCAGGAGAAAGGATTTGAACCTTTGTAGACGCTAGGTCAACAGATTTCCAATCCCGCAATCGAGAAAGGAACATGTGAGATCTTGAGTCTGCCGCGTTTGACCGCTCCGCCACTCCTGCAAAGAAGGGCTACTTATGTTCTACTCCGGTGCCCTTGACAACTTCGTTGTCAAGAATAGACAAGAAGCGTCTTGTCCATGCCCTATCTTTGTACCCACCTGAGGTAATACTTATTCTCTGATATACCTTTTTATTTCTATTTTATGTTAGTATGGCATGCATTCGGAAATCAAAAAGACGATAGACGATATAAAAGCCCTGAAAATACAGGGTGCGCGGAACATTGCGAAGGCGGCCGTAAACGCCCTTCTCCTGCAGATAAAATATTCAAAAGCGAAAAACCCGAAGGCATTTTACAGGGAAATCACATCCCTCAGCGAAATCCTCGCAGACACCAGACCGACGGAGCCGATGATGAGAAACGCATTGGATGATGCATGCAGGTTCCTATCGGGAGAGGCAAAAGGCAAGAAGAGCATCGACGCGACAAAGAAAAATTTCGCCGCGAGGGAGACGGGATTCCTGCAGAAAATGGACGAAGATGCCAAGAAGCTCTTCGAATACGGCGCAAGGCTCATACCGCAGAATGCGGTCGTCATGACGCACTGCCATTCCTCAACGGTCACGGGCATACTGAAAAAGGCGAAAGGCAAGAACATAAAGGTAATAGCGTGCGAAACAAGGCCGAGATACCAGGGAAGGGTCACCGCAGCGGAACTCGCAAAAGCGGGCGTAGACGTTACGCTCATAGTGGACGGGGCGATGAACCTTTACATGAAAAAGGCGGACCTCATCCTTGTCGGCGCGGATTCGATAACGTCCCGCGGAGATTTGATAAACAAGGTCGGAACCTCCGCGCTCGCGCACGTGGCGAAAATGCATGACGTATCCTTCTATTCTGCAGCAGAGCTTTTCAAGTACAGCTCCATGACCTTTTACGGCACGAGGGAAAAAATAGAGGAAAGGGATTCGAAGGAAGTGTGGGAAAAGCCGCCCAAGGGCGTCAGGATAAGCAATCCCGCATTCGATGTCACCGCCGCAAAATACATCAACGGCTATGTAACGGAGCTGGGCATCATACCGCCGCAGGCGTTTTTCACGCTCGCTACGCAGAAATTGGGGATAAAGATATACGAATAAACGGTGAAATTATGGTCAAAAAGAAGACGAGGGAAATAAAGGAAAAGAAGGAAGAACATCCGGTGCCCGGCCCCGGCGAGCAGGAATTCGTGGAAAAGGAAACGAAGAAAGTCGACGTGTGGAAGCTGAAAAGATACATGTGCCGGGTCAAGCCCATCGGCATATATGCGGGAGGAAAGAACATCATCATACTTAACCGCGGTCATGCGATGGAGCATGACATATACCCTGGCTACAGGACCGAAATGAAGACTGCGAAGCAGACGATAATAGGCATCGTCGACGTGAGCGACGAGCTCGTGAAACCGGACGAAGTCGGCGTATACACCGATTTCGCGAAGGAATACCATTTGAAGGCTGGGGAAGAGGTGGAGATAGTCCACATGGACAGGCCCGCCTCCATAGGCTACATCAAGAAAAAGCTCGACAAGGAGACGCTCGTGAACGACGAGATAAAAACGATAGTGCAGGAAATCATGGAGAACAAGCTCAGCGAAGTGGAAACCTCGGCGTTCATCACCGCAACCTACATAAATGGCATGGCTGACAGCGAGGTTATCGCGCTCGCGCACGCAACGGTGGCTTCCGGGGAGAGCCTCAACCTTGGCAGAAAGCCGATACTTGACAAACATTGTATTGGCGGCGTCGCGGGCAACAGGACGACCATGATAGTGACCCCGATAATCGCCGCTGCGGGGCTTTACATCCCCAAAACCTCCTCGCGCTCGATAACCAGCGCGGCCGGCACCGCGGACACGATGGAAGTGCTTGCAAACGTCACGTTCACCATGGACGAACTGAGGAAGATGGTCATCAAGACGCATGGCGCCATCGTTTGGGGCGGCGGAATGAAGCTCGCTCCGGTGGACGACAAGCTGATACGGATACGCCATCCGCTTTCGCTCGACCCGCAGGGAATGCTTCTCGCAAGCATACTCGGAAAGAAGAAGAGCGTCGGTGCGGAATACGTGTTGATAGACATCCCCATAGGGCGCGGCGTGAAGATACCCTATTACGAGAAAGGGCAGGATCTTGGAAACCATTTCATACGAATCGGAAAACAGCTGGGCATGAAGGTGGAAGTGCTCATTACGGACGGTGCGGAACCGGTAGGCAACGGCATAGGCCCGGCTCTCGAATGCATCGACGTTTTGCACGTTCTGAACGGCAAGGGCCCGGAGGACCTGAGGCACAAGAGCATACTCATGGCGGGAAAACTGCTGGAGCTCTGCGGCAAAGTGAACAAGGGCGCAGGCTACAGCGCCGCGGAAAACCTTATAACCTCCGGAAAGGCGCTCAAGAAGTTCATGGAAATCATCGAGGAGCAGGGAGGCAACCCGAAGGTAAAGGTGGATGATATTCCCGTAGGCAAATACGCGCACACCGTAAAATCAAAGGTTAGCGGTTCCATATTCCACATAGACAACCATACCATTTCGAAGATTGCGAGGATAGCCGGCTCTCCGAAGTCGAAAGGCGCCGGGGTCCTTCTCCATAAGACGAGGGGGAGCAGGGCGGAAATCGGCGATTCCCTGTTTACGATATACGCGGAAAGGGAGGACCTTCTCGACTATGCGATAAAGGCATTGGAGAAGCTGGAGCCCGTGGAAATGAGAAAGATGCTCCTTGGGACGATGGAGTAATCTTTTATAAATTCTTTCCCTCTTTTTTATTCTCTATCCCGCCTTAGCTCAAAGTGCCACGGCAATCCTGCCTGGCGCGGGTAATGGTAGAGCGATCGGCTGTAGTCTGGGTTTGCTCCTTTTGGAGTTTTCACTGCTGTTGAAAAACAGTAGAAACCGATAGGTTGCTTGTTCAAGTCAGGCAGGCGGGATTTTATCTTTTTCTTTTGTAGTGGGAAGACAAATAGCTTGGCTTCATTTCGCAAATCAATTCATTAAAGATGTGAACCAAACCATCCGGCGATACTGGTCAATATCCCGCATCCAACCATTGAACACGCTAATAATAATCCGATTAGTATTAGGATTAACCATAACCAATTATCAGTACTTTCTCGTTCCATAGTACTATCGGGGTGAATGCTGATATGGCAATCTTTACAAACAGTTTCTAAATTATCTAATTTATCAGAGCCTCCTTTCGAGAATGGCACTATATGGTGGGCATGCACTTCAACACCAGTAGCTCCACACCTTCGGCATGTCCAGCTATCTCTACGATAAACTTTCTTTCTTATTTCATTCCATTTATCTGGGTTTCTTTCCCTTAGTGATTTTCTTTTTCGTCTTGCCACTATCTAACAATAGAAGCTAAATGATAAAAAGTTATTGACAAGAATCAGTGCCTGAAATGCCTCATTCCTGTGAAAACCATCGCCATGCCGTGCTCATCCGCAGCCGCTATCACGTCCCTGTCGCTAACGGAACCGCCGGGCTGGATTATCGCCGTAACCCCCAGCTTCGCCGCATAATCAATGCCATCCCTGAACGGGAAGAACGCATCGCTCGCCATCGCGCATCCTCTCAGGCTGCCCTCGCCTGCATAATCCTTCGCTATCATCGCGCCGAGCTTTGCCGCATCCACGCGCTTCATCTGGCCTGCGCCTATGCCCACCGCCCTGTTCTCTTTCGCATAGACAATGGCGTTCGACCTCACATATTTCGCTATCTTCCAGGCATAAAGCATGGATTTCATTTCTTCATCGGTCGGCTTCCTCTTCGTCACGACCTTCAGTTCCTTATAGAGCTCCACATCGCTGTCCTGCACGAGGAATCCGCCAAGGACGGAGCGGTATCTCCTGTGTTTTTCAACGCCAGCCTTTATCGGAAGCTCAAGGACGCGTATATTCGGTTTTTTCAGGAATATCTTTTTCGCATCTTCCGTAAAAGACGGCGCAAGGACTATCTCGACAAACCTGCTCGTTATCTCCCCGGCAAGCTTCCCGTCCACCTCGCCATTCACAGCGACTATCCCCCCGAAAGCCGCTTCCGGGTCCACGGACCTCGCGATCGTATACGCCTTGCGGATGTCGTTATCCGAAGCAACGCCGCAGGGATTGTTGTGCTTCACTATCACCGCAGTCGCCTCTCCGAATTCCTTGATGAGGTTATAAGCGGAATTCGCATCCAGGACGTTATTGAACGAGAGCTGCTTGCCCTGCAGCTGTTTTGCCCTGAGCAGGGAGGGGTTCTTCTCGTGCTCGTCTATGTATAGCGCTGCGGTCTGATGCGGGTTCTCCCCATATCTCAAATCCTGCTTCTTCCTGAACGTCAGGTTGAGGTATTCCGGATATGCGGAAACATCCCCGAACTTTTTCCTGAAGTAGTTTTCTATGACGTTATCGTAATGCGCTATCTGCTCCCATGCCTCAAGCACAAGCTGTTTGCGCAAATCCTCGCTTACCTTCCCGTCTTTCCTTATCTCCGCAAGGACCTGCCCGTAGCGCTCTGGTTTGCAGACCACCGCCACGTTCCTGTAATTCTTCGCCGCGGCCCTGATAAGCGTCGGCCCGCCGATGTCTATGTTTTCTATCGCCTCCTCCAGCGTTGGTTCGCCAAGGACGGTCTTCTCAAAAGGATAAAGATTCGCGACAACGAGGTCTATGGGCCTGATTTTGTTTTCCGCAGCCTCTTTCACGTGCTTAGGATTGCCCCGGTCCATCAGTATGCCGCCGTGTATTTTCGGATGCAGCGTTTTCACGCGCCCGTCCATCATTTCCGGGCATCCGGTAAAATCAGACAAGTTCGTTATTTTTATGCCGGCCTCCCTGAGCATCTTCGCGGTTCCGCCGGTGGATATGATTTCTATGCCGAGGCCTGCCAGCGCTTTCGCAAATTCCGCTATGCCTTCCTTATTATAGACGCTAATCAGCGCGGTCCTTATGCTGACCATCAAAAAACCGTATTAGATGATTGTACGGAACATGATTTAAAAGGTTTCGCGGGGTATCTAAAACCGGTGTTCGCATGGTAGGTCTCATAACCGTGGAAGACGAAAAAAGGCTTCTCGACAAGATGATCGCTTACTACAGGAATATCTATCCCGGAATGGATTTCAGGAAGGAGGAAAAGACGCTTACGCACAAGGAGATGGGCGAGCTTTACTACACCTATCCCGGCGAGGAAGGGGAAGTGACTGCGGAGGAGAAGATGCTGATGATTTCCGATGCGGTGGGCCACGGCTACTCCACGCCTATTCTAATCCTGAAAAGGGCCGGGAAGCTCATACTTCTCGACGGACACAGGCGGGTCCGCGTCGCTTTTTCGCAAGGCTTATCCTGGAAGGCGTATGTAATAATCCCGGGCAAGGAAGACGTGGAATTTGGCATAGAGAGTACGATAATGGGAAAAGTAAAGGACTTATTCTGATTTTATCCGGTTCATTCCGTCCTTTCGGGCAGCCATCCAGCTTTCCTGACCCAGGTATACGCGACTATGACGGCGATTACCGTAGATG
This sequence comes from Microcaldota archaeon, assembly GCA_013425425.1. Classification (GTDB taxonomy): domain Archaea; phylum Micrarchaeota; class Micrarchaeia; order Anstonellales; family Bilamarchaeaceae; genus JAVZJR01. Next base: position 130 of record JACCLJ010000099.1, on the reverse strand, counting down.
CAACCAGAAGTATGCTATACCAGCCGACATCCGCGGTTGTCATGTTGAAAGCCGGATTGCTCAGGACTGTAGCAAGGGTGTTCGGCACAAGAACCGCAGTTCCGATAATCGTAAGATAAGCGACGAGCAT
>JACCLJ010000055.1 GCA_013425425.1 Microcaldota archaeon | reverse complement strand
GCTGCGGACGGATCTGATTGCCATGGCGTTCATGCTTTTCTTCGGCTATGCCGCGGAAATCATAGGGCTTTCGGCCATAGTCGGCGCGTTCCTCGCGGGCATAATACTCAACAGGAGCAGGCATTACGAGGCGCTTGAGGAGAAAACATACGGACTCGAGCTCATCTTCATGCCCATATTCTTCATCTCGCTCGGCATGCTCGTTGACGTGAATGCGCTTGGCGTTTTCTTCGTTCCGATTTTAGTGATAACCGCCATCGCAATGGTAACGAAAATAATCGGATGCGGGGCCGCGGCGCTGGGCGCGAAACTGTCATTTAACGAATCGCTCATCGTTGGAGTGGGGATGATGCCGCGGGCCGAGGTGGCGCTGATAATCGCCGCCATCGGGCTTTCAAAAGGCATGCTCTCCGCGGCGGAATATTCCGTAATCTCGGCTATGGCCCTGCTTACCGCATTCATAGCGCCCCCGCTGCTCGTCAGGCTTCTGGAAAAAAGCGGGAAGGACAAAATTTCATAAATTTTGGCCTGTTTGTAAATTCGATAGGATTTACAATACAAGGAAAAACGATAGGAAGGGATTTTTTCCCAGACTCCCCTCTTTAAAAATCAGCCTGCTCACAATATATGATAGATACAAAGAATCCTAATTCTCTGTTCTGCCGTAATGGCAACGCCCGTGGTTTCGGCCCGGGGTATGACCGGGAATTGGATTATCGAAAAGTGATTTGGCAATGGAATTCAAAAACATGGGCCTCAGCCCTAATACACTGCATGCGCTTGGCAGCCTGAGATATCTGGAAGCGACTGAAGTGCAGGAACGGGTAATACCCGCGATTCTTTCCGGAAAAAACGTAATGGTGAGAAGCCAGACGGGGACAGGCAAGACGGCGGCATTCGGCATAGCCATAGTTGAGCGGCTCTTCGGCCATAAAAACCGGAAGGCGCTCGTCCTCTCGCCCACGCGGGAGCTGGCGATGCAGATATGCAAGGAAATCCGCCTCATCGCAAGCTTTTACCATATGAGAATCCTGGTTGTTTACGGCGGGCATGGCCTCGGCGAGGAAATCAGCGACCTGAGGCGCGGCGTGGACATCCTCGTTGCAACGCCCGGCAGGCTCCTTGACCTCTCGGAAAGGCGTGCGGTAAACCTCAGCGAGTTCGATTTCGTGGTCCTGGACGAGGCGGACAGGATGCTCGACATGGGCTTCATACCCGACATCGACCGCATCATGAGCCAGGTCTCGCACGAGCGGATGACGCATCTCTTTTCCGCAACGCTCGCAAGGCAGATTTACGATATCGCTTCGAAGTACATACGCGACCCCGAGGTGATAGAGGTCGGGGAACTGGAGAAGGTAGCTGAAATAGAGGAGGAATGCATCTACCTCGCGAGGTCCGAGAAATTCGGAAGGCTTACGGGAATCCTTCTTTCAAGGCCCACGGACAAGGTAATAATCTTCGGGGCGACGAAGCGGGTTGTCGATTATCTCTGGAGAAGGCTCAATGACCAGGGCATCCGGGCCGGCGCGATACACGGGGATCTAAGCCAGTCAAAGCGCACCAAGACGATGAACGATTTCAAGGAAAACAGGTCCAGGATACTGGTTGCAACCGATGTCGCGGCGAGGGGAATCCACGTCGAGAACGTCGCATTGATAATAAACTATGACGAGGCCATGGATGCGGATACCCACCTGCACAGGATTGGCAGGACCGGAAGGATGGGAAAGAGCGGCAAGGCGATCACGTTCGTTGAAAACAAGGTAGTAAACCGCGGCTCCGACCAGGACTACCGGGACATTTTCAAGACGGCGCCGAGAAGGCACACCCCGCGCATACCCCGTCCAAGATAAAATTCCTTCTTACAAAGCGGGAGGGCGCGGATGCCCGTGTCCCTCAAGCCGCAGGGAAAACTTATATTCATTCACCCGCAAATCCTTCCTGCGAAACTTTTTGGGACAAAGGTCAAACCAATGGCGGAAAATATTTCGGAGCATACTCAGGAAGTTGCCAAGGGAAGCATCTGGGGCCTTGCCGGGAACATAACCTTCAACATCATCTCCTTCTTCTACGTCATACTGGTGGCGAGAACGGTTGCGCAGGACGACCTCGGCCTGTTCTACCTGTCGCTGAGCATAGTCACGATAATGGGCATATTCAGCACCCTGGGACTCGACGTTTCGCTGTCAAGGTATATCCCGTATTTTGAGGGAAGAAACGAAAAAGGGAAGATAAAAAGCCTGTTAAAATCCAGCTACAAAATCGCAAGCGTCGTGGCATTGATCCTCGTTGCAATCCTCTGGCTGGCATCGGACGGCGTCGGTGCTTTCTTCCAGAACCCGCGCCTTCCTGAAGTGGTAAGGATGCTTTCCGTGCTGGTGCTGCTTAATGCAGTGTTCAGGATAAACACGGAGTATCTCAGGGGGAGGGCGGATATAAAGACCATGCAGATCAACCAGA
>JACCLJ010000043.1 GCA_013425425.1 Microcaldota archaeon | reverse complement strand
GCGAATCGCGCCCGGATTTCAGCCTTATCGGCTCCGTGAAAAATCCTATTACTCCGTTGTCAAGTATGAATTTGTTGAACTTGCTCTGGCTGAACATGCAAACAACCCCGTTAATCTGCGCCTTAAGCGCTTAAAAATCTTGCCCTACGCCTGCGGCTTCCTTATGAACCTGGTGAAAACGAACCATACTGCGGCCAGCAGCACGACCGCTCCGATTCCGAGATAGAGCGGGTCTATGCCGGCCCGGGAAACGTTCAGCGTAAGCACGGAATTGTTAAATCCGGTTTTGCTTACGGTTATCTGGTAGGAACGGGGTTCGCTGAGCGTGATCGTGATGTTCTTGTCCCCGCTGTATGTTTTCCCGTCTATGCCGAGCGAGAACCTGTCGACCGGCGAACCGTCTTCCTTGCTGTTCACGAAAATCGTGAATGACTTGCCTTCGACTATTTCCGGGGATACCGTGACGATGAATGAATCCAGCGGGAGGTTCGAGTCCTTCACTATGCTTACGGTGGTGAATGCGCTTCCGCTCTCCTCGCCCGCCCCGTCCACGACCTTGCATGAGATACTATCCAGCCCTTCGTTAAGCCCCTGCGGGTCTATTATGAGAGACCATTCGCCGCTCTGCGTGGTGTTCGCCTCTTCCCAGCCGAGATTGTTGATGTTCACGTATACCGTCTGGGAGCCTGCCTCGGAAACGGACTGGCCGCGCACGACCAGCTCCTTCCTTCCCACGAAATCACCGTCGTTGGGCGAATCTATGGAGCATGCCCTCTCGGTCGTATAAGCATAGACCGTGCCGTCTGATGAGCCGAATATGACCTCGTTCTGGTAGAATAAGGGCGAGCCCACGCGGCCTGCCACCGAACCCTTCCAAACGACATTGCCGTTCTCCATGTCGAGCGCATATGCCGCGGAATCGGTCCCTCCGACGAATATCACATCAACCCCGCCCATCACTCCCTTTTCCGGCTCGGAAACGACCGCAAGCGGGAGCTTCGTTTTCCACATTACCTCCCCGCTTCCCGAGCTTGCCGCGTATGCCTTTCCGTCGGTGCTTCCGAAAAATACCGTGCTGTCCGCGATGAGCGGCGTGGTGAGCACCCATCCGCCCGTCAGAACATGCCATCTTTCGTATCCCGCCGTAAGATGATAGGCGTGAAGCCGGTCGTCAAGCGCCCCTATGTAAATGCTCGACGTCGCCTCGCTTATCGCCGGGTTCGAGTTCCAGAAGTTCCCGGATTCCAGCTGCTTTTCCCATTGCCTGTTGCCATTGCCGTCCAGCCTGATGAGCTTGTCGCCTGCGCCCACAATAAGGTAATTCGAGCCGACCGCGAGAGCGGTCGGGGGCTTTTCCGTCGCGTATAGAAGGCTTGCCTCCCCGCCTTTCGAAATCCTGTAAATGCCCTTGGATGTCGCCGCATAGAGATAGGTCGGGTTCGAGCCTATCGCGTAAATATAACTGGCGTTGAATAGCTGCTTCATGTCAATTTCCCATCTGGGCTTTCCATCCTTCTGCAGCCTCGATATTCTTCCCGCGGTGGATGCCACGGCCAGTTCGCCGTCGAAGATACTGAAGTCCAACGGGCTGTTTCCTATCCTGTACGTCCATGCCCTTGAGCCGGCGGCCGGGTTCAGGGCGTATACGCTCCCGTCCGCGGAGCCGACAACGATGTTCTTCTCGAAATAAACCGGCTTTGTCGTTATTTCGCTGCCCGCGGAGGTCTGCCATATCAGCGATGCGCATGACAGCGAAACAAGAAAAGCGAAAGCGAGAAGGATTTTCCTCATGCGCTCAGCCCTTTAGGAGCGAGTCGTGCTTTCCCTCGCTTATCTCGCGCATGACGTCTTTCGGATTTTTTCCGTCCACCGTCATTCCGAGGCTCACGCACGTTCCGCACACTTCCTTCAGGGTTGCCTTGACGTCCTTGCCGAGCGAATTTTTCTTGGATTTCGCTATCTTCACGAGCTGTTCGAGCGAGAGGTTGCCAGCGGGCGCTTCCCTGTTTCCTGCGCCTTTCTCTATTCCGGCCTCCTTCTTGACGAGCTCTGCCGTAGGCGGGGTTCCCACCTCGACCCTGAAGCTCTTTTTCTCGGTATCGACAATGACCCTGACCGGAACCTTCATCCCGGCAAAATCCTTTGTCGCCTCGTTTATCTTCGCGACTACCTGGCCTGCGTTTATGCCCATCGGACCGAGTGCCGGCCCCAAAGGCGGGCCGGAGGTCGCCTTTCCCCCGTCAACTATCGCATTGATTGTTTTCTCCATTTGAATCTCCCTAGAAATTGGTTTCTTTACCCTCTATTTAACGGGGTTTATTTTAAAAGATTGGGTTTTCCGGACGACGTGGTTGTTTCTGTGCAGGCGAGGGAGATAGATTTATAAACATTGATTACAATATCTGGCAGCGATAAATCCCATGCGCACGTGATAAGATATGGCTTCGGCAGCACAAAGTGTTACACACATCACACCTGGAAAACTGGTTGAATCCCCAACGAAAAGACTCGGTATCCCTTCTGCAAGGGTAATAATGCATCCGAGTATGCGGGCTGAGATAGCTATTTTCAATGATATGCTATTGGCTGAAGCGCCCATGCCCGCTTCCGGAGATAAAAAAGCAGCTGCCGGAAAACCCGTAAAAAAAGACGACACATCTGATTATGTAAGGGAAATCGGGGAGAAATTCGAGAGAGAGGAGCACGAAGAAAACAGGAAGTACCTCAAAGGTCTTGAGCTAAAATTAGCATCATCCCTCTGATTTTAGTTTTAATTAGTTTTAATTTTACTTTTATTTTATTCCTTATTCCACCGTAACGGATTTTGCGAGATTTCTCGGCTTATCCGGATTGTTGCCGCGCAGCACGCTTACGTGATATGCAAGAAGCTGGAGCGGGATTATCTCTGCAAACGGATAGAGGTCCTTGTCTATTTTCGGCAGTTCTATCACGTAATCGCTCTCCTTCTTCACGTCCGCATTGTCGGTTATGCTTATGACTACCGCACCCCTCGCCTTGGTTTCCTTGATGTTTCCGATAAGCTTTGGTGCCGTCTCATCGTCAGGCGCGATCGCTATGACTGGAACTCCGTCCTGTATCAGGCTGAGAGTGCCGTGCTTAAGCTCCCCTCCGGGATAGGCTTCGGAATGGATGTAGGATATCTCCTTGAATTTGAGCGAGCCTTCGTATGCAATCGGAACGCTCAGGCCTCTTCCTATGAAGAACACATCGCGCGCA
>JACCLJ010000012.1 GCA_013425425.1 Microcaldota archaeon | reverse complement strand
TGCTCAAGCACGATTTTTTCAAGCACTATCGCCTTTGCCTGCGGCGCCCCTTCCAGCGGGTCGAACTTTTCCTTCAGCTTGAGGGTTCTCCTCTTCCATCTCTTGGAGAGCCATCTCTGCTTGTTCCTGCTTCTCTTGATGTTCCTTCCGGCGAATTCGCCGTTCCTTCCTTTTCCTTTGCTCATCAGTTCACCTTAGTGATAAAATATTCTGCAGTAATGCTACAAAAAACCGGACAATACGTCGTCCAAGTAGTTCTAATTCCTTTACTGAAAAGGATTTATAAATGTTATGAACTCGCTTCTCGCTGAAAAAATAAAAACAAAATAAAAAAGAAAAAAGAACTCTAATCGAGTTCGAGCCAGAAGTAATGCGTCTCCGTCGCTCCCAGCGTCTCATTTGCCGGCGCAAGAAGCTGGTAGTCGCCCGTCAGTGCGTTGAACAGCGTTCCGCCCTGCGTTATGTTCACACAGAAAGCAAGGTCGCTCTTTGCCACACCGCCGTCGCTGACCGCACATGTCTGGAACGCACCGCCCCCGGTCGTTTCGCCAGCGCTTGCTGTAACCGGTATTCCGCCGATGTTGACGTTGCACGACTCAGTGAGCGTGTTGGTTGCACTGTCGGCATCACCTGCTACGAAAGCCCACGCAGCATCAACCACGCCCACAGCCACTGTCGTGACCGTTGCCCAGTTGAATCCGCTTGGCGCCGCAACGGCACAGACTTCACCGCCGTCCGACGAGTCCCATGCCCATGTATAGAACATGGCCGTACCCGGCGAAAGCACAATCTGTCCGCTCACGTTGCCCCAGTAACCGGCCCACTTCTCCGTAGAGACGTTTCCGGTCAGGTTGACGTTGGTGACGTTTCCTCCTTCTGTAGTTACATTTGCATTTGCCGCCGAAGCGTATCGCCCGGTTGCGCCGACAGTCCACTCCTCAGCGGGTTGTATGGCGAAAACAAGGCCCATCGCAAACAGCAACGATAATAATATCCATTTTTTGTTCATCTTTTCACCCTGGTACCAAGATATTTAATTTTATTTGGCTTTCATACGGAGATTAGGTTTATTAATGTTTTTACGCCATCTTACGCCATGAAGAGGCTTTTTTTATTCCTGCTATTGGCACCATTGTGCTTCAGCACGGCGGTAGTCAATTCGCTTGACGGCAGGGATGTTGTTTCAACTATTTACTATGCGGCGGTCACGGGGGAAACGGTCGTTTTCGTGCCGCCTGCATCCGACGGCCAGATAGCATACGGAAAGATAGGAACCGGGCAGGACATCCTGCTCGTGCAGTCCGCAGCCAGCCCCGTGATAACTGGCATGGCGGACGGCCTCAGGAACGGGGGCAACACTGTCGAGATGCTCGTTTCGGAGGAGCCGTATGAAACGAACCTCGCGCTTGCGGAGAGGAGCGGCGCAAAAAAATTCGTGCTCGTCGACCCGGTTTACGGGTACAATGCGGTTTCCGCACTGGCATATGCCAAACTGAATTCGATGTATCTCATATTCGTGGACAAAAGCAATATGGAAGCGGTCGTAAGTTTTCTTAAGGGTAAAAACCCGCAGGACATACTGGTTTACGGTTATGTGGACAATGAAGTGAAAACCTCCATGGCCGGGAACTCGCTGGGCTACCGGGAGATAAATAACGGCGACAAATTCGACGACAATATCGAGCTCGCAGGGCTTTATTTCCAGGCAAACCCGTCAAAGAAGCAGGTCATTCTCTCGGATGGCAATGCGTTCGAGGATACGCTGATTGCGGGAGACGATCCGGCCATACTTATAAGCCCTATAGTGCCGACGGCAACCTACAACTACATGAAACAGGAGGCGGGCAACGGGCAGATAGGGGTTGCGATGGTTGTGGACACTGAATATGCCCAGACGGCATACGATATGAAGGAATCCATAAACCGCGAGCTGGGCTCTGAAAAACTGCATGTGCTTGTGAAGTTCGGGCAGAGCATCGCTGGTATGGGCATGGTCGACGTTGAATTTTTCCCGGTGCCGGGGCCGGTGGCGGGCCTCGAGATAGGCAATGTCGAGTATAATACCAATTCCAATGAGCTCGAAGTGACCTATGAAAATACGGGAAATGCGCTGGAATACGTGAAATCCAGGATAATCGTTTTCGTTGACGGCAATTATGCCGGAACAGTCGGGGAGGAGGAGCCGGTTGCGATAGGAAGGGGCGAAAGGATTGGAATCGGCTATCCGGTTGACGTGGAAAGCGGGGAGATAACCGCCAATATAACTTCCTTTTACGGCTCATCGAAAAAATACACCGAGAACGGGCTGCAGGGAGTTTTTAACGCAGGCAGGGTAGAATTCTCCGACAGGTCGATGCTCGGGATAACGGAATTTACGGAAGACCGGGAAACGAATGATATCCTTGTCACGTTTACGAATGGGGGCAACATTACGGCATATTTCAGGCCGGATGCGACCATCACCGTGCAGGGAACAAGCACGAAAATAAAGGATGAGAATACTTATGAGCTTGCGGCCGGTGAGGGAAGGATCGTTAAGTTCCCGGGAATCGCGAAAAGCGGCTCGGCGATTGTCGCGGGAGCAGATTACGGCTCGCGTGAAGCCTTCCTTGAGAAGAGGGTTGAGAAGGAGTATACGCCTGCACCTGCCGGCTTGGGATTCCCGCTCGATTCCAGCCTGCTATATATAATAGTAATATTGGCGCTCATTGGGGCTGTCGGTTATCTTGTCTGGGATAAAACGAGGGCGAAAAGATAGGTTAAAGTCCACGCATCCATTTTTCGTATTCCTTGTGATCGCCAACAAAATAAAGCCGCCTTACTTTCTTGACCTCGAATGATTTGTAGCATACCCGGTATTGCCCGACTTCCTCCACAAAGTAGTCGATGCCATAGTGCAGATGCCTTCCCGGGAGGCCGTCTTTTATCCGCAGTATCTTTTTCCAAATCCGCTTCTGGATGTCCGGTGCCAACTTTTCAAAATACCGGTCCCAGGCACTGTCGAATTCTATGCCGTACATTTATACATCCCTGAGATGCGGATATTTCTTCAAAACCTCTTTTTCGGTAAGAACTTTTCTCTTGCCTCCCTCTATCTCCTTGTCGATTTTTTGCATTTTCTTTACCGCCAGCTCGTCGTCCAGATATTGCCTCATGGATTTTATCCCGAAATGCTCGTTATAATGCAGTATCATCAGGCGGATGGCCTCGCTCTTGTTGCTGGCGATTCCTTTTGCAACGAGCTCCTCCACGATCTGCTCCGGCAGGCCTTCTATCTTCAGATTCAATATCAAGAAATTCACCCTCCACCGACTGTTAATATATGTAATATGTATATATTACATATGTTTTATAAATATGCGCGAAAATGCGCTACTCCTTTTTTTTCTTCCCGGCAGCTTCGTTTCCGGTTTTTTTCTCCCTAAGCTTCCTTGCCAGCATGGCTGTTTCTATTATCGCCTGAATCAGCACGACGTTGGACATGAAGCATATCGAGAAGATGTTTATGCCCGGCAGCGCGAGCAGGAGCGGGGCAAACGAATAGATTGCGCCTTTTATCATCGGCCTCACCTTCAGCCTCCTTGCGGACATGGCGAAATTGGCCAATGCGAGCACTATCGAAACCAGCCAGAGCAGATAAAGCGAAGCAGGCGGAATCAGGAAGAGATTGAGCATGACCGGGAAGCTGCATACCGGGATTGCGCCCGCCAAAACATCTATTTCCCTGTCTCCTATCAGATAGCCGGTTCTTCTTCCTTTCAGGATTTTTGTTCCGGAGGTTTCGAAGGTATGCGGGAAGTATCCCTGCGAATCCGTTTCCACGGTTTCGCCCTCCACGAAAACGGTTGCGCCATTTATGCCGTTGCCCCTGCTGTCAACCACGCGCATTGCCGTTTCCTGCCCTGCGATTATCTCCTCTTCCGCAACAAAGAAACCTTTTTTGGTTACGGAAAGCATCAGCCCTGCCTGGGGATAGCCGTCCCTGGCCGCGTAAAGCATTCCGTTGTATGGGACTCCTATCGTTGCATAGCCGTTTTCATCGGCATAAACCGTCATATAATCAGTAAAGACTTTTGCGAACGGAACGATTTCCCCCTTGTTGTTTACAATCTGCACCAGCAGGCTCTCGCCTTCAATCGCTTCTCCCTCAACAACAAGAATTTCAAGCTCCTTCGCCACGCATAAATGGCTGATGCAGAATTCGCTTGCGCTGCAGTCCGTGTCAGCGCAGCATTCGTAGGATATGCACGCATGGCTGCTTATGTAGCCGCAGGCGCACTCTATCTTCTCGCATATGCCGCCTACGCATGCCTCGTCAAAAGCGCAATCGTCGTTGCCCGTGCAAAAAACGCATTTCCCGCTCTCGCATGCGTTGCTCTCGCACTGCCCGTCGCGTTCGCATTCCTCGTTCACTTTTTTCTTCGGCTCGCATGCGCCGTTATCGCAATATTCATCTCCGCCGCAATCGCCGTCCGCAGCGCATTCCGCAACGACGTCCACGATGAAATCCCTGCACGTATGCGCAACCAGGTTCCTCGCGCAGACAGTAAGCACGTATTCTCCGACGCCGTCAACGGTTATCGGGAAGGAAACTGCTTCCTGCTCGTACGCATTAAGCTCGTCTATAAGGGCAGAGCCGCAGGTGAAGCCCGCGGGACAGCGCGAAATATAGACGTCGATATCCCTTTCCATGTAATTCCCGCGATTTTCCACGAGTATGGAAGGATTGAAAGCATCGCCCGCATTTACCGTAAAAATTCCCGGCGGATAGATATAGAGTATGTGCTCATTGTGCCCGTCGGACGGTATGGTCCCGTTCTGGCAGGTGTAGTTCACGTCGACCCAGAGAGTATAGTTCGTTGCCGTGCCGTTCATCGGAAGCATGATCTGGTAATCGCTCGTCGTCCCGTTCCAGTCCGGCCTGTTGTCCACTATTACGGCAACGAAAACGAGATTGCCTGCGGCATCGTTGAGATAACCCTCGCGGAAATCGGGCGAGGACGCATTGTTCGCGTAGGTGTATGCGGTCGGAACGTTGACGAACGTCCCGTACGTGAGCGAGAAGGTGCTTGTTGTCGTGAAAGTCCTGCTGCCGTTCTCCGTTCCGATGCCCACGAATGCGTCAAGCTGAGGAAGATTCCCTGCAGAAAGCGGAGTCGTGAGTGTTGTGCCGTTCACGGCTATCACGTGCATCGTCAGGCCCGTATACGTGCAGTTCGGGTCGCGTGCAACCAGATTAAGGCGTGCCACTCCGTTTCCGACAACCGTATAACTATAGTTCGTTGCGGCGCCCAGGACCACCTCGCCGTAAACGCCGTCCCAGAAGGTCGAATTCAAAGTTCCCGAGACATTAAGCTGTGTGACGTTGCCGCCTTCGGTCGCAATCTGTGCAAATGCGGTGCCTGCAAAAAGCAGAATGACGAATGCGGTGAAAGTAATTCTCATCGCTTATAACGTTCGGGGAAAATTTATTAAGTTTGTGATGTCGGTTGTTTAAGGCCGTTTTTCTGTGGTGTTTTCTTTATTTTTTTGATTTAAGTGCCATTAGTAGAATAATATATAAATTTCACTTCTGATGCTACGTCATGCGGGAAACCGCCCCTAGGGAGGGCAACGTTTCAGTCTTGATTCTGCCACCGCTAGTTATACTCAGCCTCCTGCTCAGCGGGGTGGTTGTGGAAAACGATTCGGGCATTTTTGCAGACGTGAATGACTATCTCAATATAAGCGAAAACCTGACGCTAGACGGTCTGGGGAACGCAACGAACGGCACCGACGGGGTGAACGCGACGGATGGCGCCAATTGGACGAACGGGACGGACTCGGGGGATTTGGGGGAGTTTGTAGATGTTGACGAATTCCTGCAGACGATTGAGATAGTCAACGTCACTATGGATGTCTTCATTGAGGATTATACGGTGGAAAGCAGGGGCGACTATTTCATTACTGTGGCATCGGAAGGCTCGCGAAGCGACGTGGCGAAAGATGCGTTTGAAAGGCTTTCAGCCAACGAAACCGTGAGGCTCATTATAGAAGACGAAGGCAGGTATTCCGTTGTTGAGACGGATAAAAGGGAGCTTGGAAAACTGATAAGGGAAGGAGCGGACAGGATTTACGTTGATGCCCCGGTGAGCATCTCATACGTCAATGAACCGACAGAAGGAATAAGCATTGAAAACAGCTTGAAAATCTGCCTCCTGGATACCGGAGCCGGGGAAGAAGATGGAAATGGGCATGGAACGCATATCGCGGAGATGATAACGACTATTGTTCCCAATGCGGAAATAATCTCCGTAAAGGTTCTTGACGAGAACGGCGTGGGGTATTCCTCAGGCATGATAAACGGCATTGAGGAGTGCACCGAGGCGGGCGTTGACGCAATTGCAATATTCGCTGGCGGAGGAAGGTTCGGGCAAGGGTGCGATTATGACCCCGTCGCAGAAGCCGCAGGCAATGCGGTGGAAAACGGGATAAAAGTAATAGCATACAGCGACCCCCTTGCGGATTATCTCCAGTCTCCAGCATGCGGAAGCTCACTCGTAGTAATCGGCTCGATGGAGGAGTTTGCAAAAGCGCTTTGGGGAGAGGAAGGGATTGCAGTCAATGAAACAAATACGAGCATCGTCGAAGAAAAACCTCCGTGGGCCGGGAAAAACAAGAGCGTAACCATAGATATTTTTGACCATTCAGGCAAAAAACAGAAATCAAAAATAAGCTTCAGGAGAGATGGAAAGGAATTCTCATTCAACAATTCGCGGATGGCGGAAATTGCAGAAGGGACC
>JACCLJ010000010.1 GCA_013425425.1 Microcaldota archaeon | reverse complement strand
TTTTCGAGCTCGCAAGGAAGAACACGCCATGCATCCTCTTCTTCGACGAAGTAGATGCAATCGGCGGCAGGAGGGACCAGCAGGAAGGCCAGCAGTACATGAGGATGGCGGTCAACCAGCTCCTTTACGAAATAGACGGCGTCGAGTCGAACAACCAGAACGTCCTCGTGCTCGCCGCGACCAACGCACCGTGGGACGTCGACCCCGCGCTCAGGAGAAGCGGCCGTTTCAGCAAGACGATATACCTTCCGGAGCCGGACATAACTTCGAGGGGAGACATACTGAAGATGCACGCATCGAAAAGGCCCCTCGTTCCGCTCATCCCGTACAAGCTGCTCGCGCTCGCGACGATGCGCTATGCGTCATCGGACCTCAAGGCGATCGTGGATGACGCGGCAACCATTCCCTGGAAGGAGGCGTTCTTTGGCATACAGAAAAAGACCGAAGAGTTCATGAAGGGCGGCATGGCGAAGGACAAGGCGGAAGAGCTTGCCAAGAAGCAGGTCGCGCAGAGGCCCATCACCACGGGCGATTTCGTCCATGCCATCGCGAAAAAACGCTCTTCGCTCCCGCCGTGGTATGAGCAGGCAAAGAAGCAGATAGGAAAGCAGGAGGAATTAACCATCATAGACGGCAAGGAGCACAAGAAAGTCACCGAAAGCAAGATGGGGCCCGGGGAAAAGGAGGCGTTCAAGGACCTGCTGAGCGCCATAAACGCCAAGAACCAGTGGTACAACAAAATATGGTACGGCTTCATCAAGGAATTCACCCTCATCATACTCAGGGTAATCGTAATCATCAGGGAAAGAAGACTCGTGTAATCATGTCCATCGCAATAAAGGGCGGAAGGGTTTTCCAGGACGGCGCATTCTCAGAACTTGACATTCTGCTCAGCGACGGCAAAATAGCGAAGATAGGGAAAAACCTCAGCGGTGATGAGCACTACGATGCACGTGGCGCACTCGTCCTCCCGGGCCTTATCGACCCCCATGTGCATCTCAGGGAGCCTGGTGCAACGCAAAAAGAGGATTTCAGGACGGGCAGCATGGCTGCAATCGCAGGAGGGTTCACGACCGTAATGGACATGCCGAACAATCCTGCCCCCACAACCACGCCGGCGCGGCTTAAGGAAAAAATGCAGCTTGCAAAGGAGAAGGCCATCTGCGATGTTCTTTTCCATTTCGGGGCCACGGACGGCAATTTCTCGGACGTGAAAAAATCCGGCGCACACTCGCTGAAAATCTATCTTGGAAAAACAACAGGGGAGCTTTACCTCCGCAATCCGGATTCGCTTGAAAAGCATTTCGCGGGTTTCAGCGGCAATTTCGTTTTCCACGCTTCCGTGGCGGAAGGAAACGAAGAAGCGCAGATAGAAAAAACCTGCGAAAACATCGGGCGCGTCGGCGCATTAAGCAAAAAATACAAAAGGAAATCGCACCTAGCGCATGCCTCCGCAAAGGAGGAAGTTGCTGCGGCAAAGAAGCACGGCCTTAATGTGGAAACAGCGCCGCACTATCTTTTCCTCTCGAAAAAAGATGCCGAACGCCTCGGGAAATTCGGAAGCGTCTATCCGAACCTGCGGAGCGAGAGCGTGCGGAATGGTTTGTGGGGAGCGATAGGCAGCATCGATTGCATCGCAACCGACCATGCCCCGCATACCCTGGAAGACAAGGAGGCTGGCGCGCACGGCTTTCCGGGCCTTGAAACATCGCTTGCACTCATGCTCCAGGCATACTGGGGGAAAAAGCTCAAGCTGGAATGGATTGTCAGCGCAATGAGCGAAAAGCCCGCGGAAATTTTCGGCTTAAAAAAGCAGGGAAAAATAGAGAAGGGCTTTGACGGCAGCATAACGGTCCTCGACCTCAAAAAGGAATGGGCCGTCAAAGGCGAGGAGCTTTATACGAAATGCAAATGGAGCCCGTTTGAAGGCAGGACGCTGAAAGGAAAAGCCAGGGCGGTTTTCCGCAATGGAAAACTCGTATTCGACGATTACGTTTTTCTTTAACCACTAATTACATATTACATATATTTATAAAATGTTTTAGTAAATATGCTTTAGTGGTTTAAATGGGAAGGGGAAAACAATTAGCATACGCGCTTATTACGGCTGTTTCGCTGAGTGCATGCTCTTCAAAAACGATACCCCCTCCGTCTAAACCGCCCATGGTTGAACCGATTAAAGCGGCAAAGGCAGAAGCCGCGGAAAAGACCGGGAATACGATCCTGAAGGCGAAGTGGAAGGGCGGGGAGTGCAGCCTCGATGCGGGCAAAATGGAATTGACTTATGCGACTTCCCGCGGTTTGAAGAGAGTAGGGCTGGATACGGATGTTTTGGGCATCGAGCTTAAACCGGAAGACCTCCTCTGCTCTTCCGAATTTACGGTAGCCATAGGAGAAAAATATATCCTGGTTGCGGTGGGCCAGGAGCAGCTGGACGCCAGTTTCAACATGCTCGGCAGCATAGACGGCGTGTTCACGGCTTCAAATTCTTACTACTACAAAATCAGCAAGATACGGGAGGAAGGCGTGGAATCCGCATTCATTATGGACTCGACGCTGGTACTCGTCACGAAGAAACAGGTGTGGCAGATAGACATGAGGAACCCTAAAACGAATACCCGTACCACGGAAAGGGAGGATGCAGTGCAAACAAATAATTTATAATATTCATAGGGGTGGTTTGGTCATGGGAAAACAGGTTGTTAAAAAGGAGGAAGCTGAGGTCGTGATTCCCCGTTTGGGAGAAAAGACGATAGAAGAAAAGTACGATATGGCAGTCGGCGCATTCCTGAACGACATCAAGCCGCAGCTGAAAACGGATGCTACCAAGCTTAACCAGATGATAGCGGATGCGCGCAAGGAGGCGCGCACTGCAGGCGAGGACGAATCCGATGCGATGTGGGCGGCTGTGGACCAATTCCTCGAGGAAAATCCTGAATCCCCGCTCGGTTATTACACCGGAGACGATTTGATAAACCTGAAGGGGAAAGGCACGGGAACGGTGAACACGGACGTGATTGAAAAAACCATAAAGGAATACCTGCTCGGCCCCGAAAAGACGGTTGCCGGCAAGAAAATCAGGGAGAAATCGGAATTCAAGAAAGAGTTCATGGCCGCGATAATGCAGTCGAATACTCCGAAAATATATCCGGATGGCAGCACCACCTACTCAGACACCTCCATAAAAGTCGAGGACGCGCAGTTGTACCTCGCCTTCTCCAACTTTTTCTCGAAAAACGCTGGAATGACGCACAACGCGACTACGGTGGAGAAAAACAAGTTGCCCGTCGTAGTTACGTACAACGAGAAAAAAGACAGCATCATATTCAGCTATCCAAAGGCCCTGAAGGTAAGCAAACTCGAAATGGAATGAACTATCTTCCGCCCGGCAGGAGCGCACTCAATACCTTCAGCAGCTGCGGCCTTCCCGCAACTACCTTTGCGACGGGCTTTGCGAAATTGCCCGCCATCACTTCATTCAAATCATTCTGGGTTATCGTGTTGAAAATGTAGTCTAGGTCGTCATCGCTAAACTTCTCAACCACTTTCCTGAGCAGAAGCCTTTTCGCAACCTTTTTACCGGCAGTCTCCTTCCAGGTTTTCTCGTATTCCATGAGCGACTGCTTCGTGTACCCTTTGCTTTTCGCCTTCAGCACGACATCCGCCGCAAGCACCCCGCATTCCATCGCAAGCGCAATGCCTCCGCCGTGAATCGGATCGACCTGCTTCGCCGCAGTTCCTATGACCATGAAATTGTCCTTCACGAACTCGTCAAGCGGCGCGCCGACGCTTATCACCCCGCCGAAATCGTCAAGGGTGCTCGCATCCTTCAGCTGCGGATGGTTTGCGATGAATTCGTCAAGCAGTTTCTTCGGGTCCGCTCCAGGAATGCCGTTCTTGTCCCCATTCACAAGGTTCCCGCCTATGCCTATGCCGACGTTCGCCCTTTTATCCGATTTGGGGAAAATCCAGACATATCCACGTGGCGCAATCTTGTTCCCGAAATAAAGCTCAATCAGGTTCTCGTGGTCGTACGTTTTCATCTCATACTGGTAACAGGTATCGACATCATATAATCTGTGAACGGTATCGAAGCCGGCCTTCTTCGCAATGCGCGCCTCCATCCCTTCCGCAGAAATGACCAGCGGAGCGTGTATGTCGTGCGCATCCTTTCCCCATTGCGCGATTTTCACGCCTGCAATCTTCCCGTTCTCCTTCACGAGATCGAGCGCCCGCGTATACGTTCGCACTTCCGCTCCCTTTTCGATGGCAAGCTCGCAGAGCCACTTGTCGAATATCTTCCTCTCAAGCACCCAGCCCGTGGTAAGCCCCTTCTCCTTCCAGACGATCTCCTTCCCGTTCGGCGCAATGACCTTCGCACCGTGAATATCGGTCGAAATCGCCCTTTTCGGGACTTCTATCCCCTGCGCAAGGACTTCCCTCGCGCCGAGCCCCTCGCCGCACCTTACCGGCACGCCTATCTCCTTCCGTTTATCGATGACAAGAACATCCATGCCATTGCCGGCTGCGATCCTTGCGAAGCTCGAGCCCGCAGGCCCGCCGCCGATGACTATGACATCGTAATCATGCTTCATTTTTTAGCACCCGTTTCCTTCCCCTCTTTCCTAAGGGTTATCACGGCAGCAGGGCATACTTTGACGCATGTCCCGCAGCTTATGCATTTCTCCGGATAATACTCGATTTTGTTCCCGACAAGCTCCAAAGCCCCGGTCGGGCATACCGATGCGCATCCGGCGCACAGTATGCACCCTTCATGCCTTATGGTAATCATTGAAAATCAGCTCCTGCTCTCAGCAATCTCAGCCAAGGATTTTAATTATTTCCCTGATGAACTCCTCTGAGCTCTCAGGATCATCGGCCGTCACAACGTTGCCGTCGGAAACGACGTGCTCTGCGGAATATCTTGCGTTGCACTGGCAGAGCTCGCGTATGCAGTCCTTGTCCGGAAGCACGGTCGCCCTCTTGCCCCCGAGAACTCCGGCCGCGGCAAGTACCAGCGGGCCGCCGGTAAGCCCCCCGATTATCTTTCCCCTGAGCGCGGCATTTCTTACGAAAAGAATCGCTTCTTTTTTCGATGCAAGCTCCCGTGTGCCCTCGCCGACCACCAGCACTACGTCAAAATAAGCCGCGTCGAGCTCGTAGAGCGCAAAATCCGGCCTGAACTCGGTTCCATTCCTGCTGAAAGCGGAATTGCGCGTTATGGAAGCCAGTTTCACGCTGTGCCCGAGGCGTTCCATGGCTTTTTTCGGCACGTTAACCTCGTCCTCGTGGAACCCACGCTGGTTCAGGATTATAAGTGCCTTCGCCACGTCCGCACCATTCACATTTTTTTTGGTATTGCAAAAATCTTCTTCTGCGTTTCGATGATATCCTCGGCGGCGTGTTGCGTCAGCGCCTTGTTGAGAAGCGCCTTGCCTGCCTTCGCAAGCATCTTGTCGCTCGGGGATTCGACCTTCGTTCCGTCTTCCTTGTAGATGGTTGCGCCGTACTCCCTTGCAAGCTTTGCAAAAAAGTCGTTTATCTTATCCACATTTTTCGTGTGGGGTACCTTTATTTCCTTGGCTTCCGGGATGCTCTCATACTTAGCGGTATAAACCTTGCTGCCGAGATGGATATCCAGAGCCACTTCAGTTTTCTGCTTTCCTGGTGCAAATGCTTCTCCCATAGATAATCACCACCAAGAAATATAGCAGAAAGAGTTTTTAAACTATTTGTGTTGAACGATGGCTTTTTAATGCTTTCTTGTTATTATACCACCTACCACAGTTGAGGCGCAGACGGAAATGGGCGATATGAAAACATTATGCAGAAAAATTCTCGTTTATTCAAGCGTGATAGCTACGCTTGCCGCCTGCGGAACGTCAAAGAGACCAAAGACGCAGCTGCAAAAAAAACAGGACATAATGGTGGAATCGGATGTCGTTGGAAAAAACAAAAACGTACTCGCTTCAAAATTCAAGGATGGAACGTGCATTGCAGATGCGGGCAATGCAAAAATAGAATACAAATTCAATGACGGCAAGAAATTTTCATTTGACCTCAGCCCCTTGCATTTTTCGGGTGCGATGCAGCTGCTCATATGCGGAGATAAAAGAACGGTAATGGTCACCTCCGCGAAGGTGGCGGTTATACACCGCGGCGCATATGGCGAGGAGCAGAATGCCGTCTTCGCCGACTTAAAAAAGGAGCTTACGGTCGCCTTCGAAGGTGAATACATAACCTTCGGGAGCGAAGTAACAAGCATTTCCAATTCCGAGGATGAAATAAACATAGCATCCGTAAACTCGGAAAAGCAGCTCTTTGTGCTCACCAAAAATCTTACAACCGGCCTGGTTTCAATGAGCATCGTCGACCTCGAGACCGGAGAGCTCAGCCCATTCGACCTCAAGAAGGCATTCGACAACGGCGCTGTGCTGGCCATGCACGGCGAAATCGTGCTGATAGCAGGCGAAGCGAAGAAGGGCGAGCCATACCTGATCGCCGCGAAGCTTGGAGAAATTTTCGCAGGCAAAACATTCTACGCGGAAGAGGACATGCCGGGCAAGGTTTCATTTGAGGAACAGGGCGATTCCGTGCTGCTTACGATAGGCGGAAGCAAAACGGAAATAAAATTCTCAGAATCCGAAACAGAAATAGACAATGAAAAAACCGGCTGCTTAAAACCGGATGAAGACAGCGAAACGTATGATTGCATAACCGTAGAAAAGAAGTAATCAGCCGAGCGCTATTTTCCTGTATTTTTCCAGATACTCCTTAGCCTTACTCTCAGTTTTCGCTTCAGCGAATATCCTTACGTAGTTCTCGGTTCCGGACGCCCTCACTATAATCCATCCATCTTCAAGGTTTATCCTTATGCCGTCTATGTCGATTATGGCAAGCTTGTTTTCCTTCGCGTATTTCTTCATCCTTCCGACTATTTCCCCTTTCCTTTTCTCATCCGCCGGAATCCTCTCCTTTACATTCGCATAGGCAGGCACCTCGCGCATCCACTCGCTTAGCTTTTTCTCGGAAAGCGCCTCGACAATCTTCGCTATGCTTGAAAATCCGTCCTTGGCAAGCGATATTTCCGGAAGGATTATCCCACCCACCTCCTCGCCGCCGATCGCCGCGCCGCCCTTTGCCATCTCCTCGCTCAGATAGGGAGCGCCTATCTTCGTATAGCGCACCCTGACCCCGAATTTTTTCGCAATGTCCTCTATCGCCTTGCTCGTCGCAACCGTGGTCACGATGTCGCCCTTCTTCTCCCTGAGCCTCAGCAGTGCGCATAACGCGAACACCCTGTCGCCTATTACGTATTCGCCTTTTTCATCAACAAGAACAACGCGGTCGCAATCCCCGTCCCATGCGATTCCCACGTCTGCCTTTTCTTTCGGAACTTTCGCAATCAGCTCCTTCACATTCTCCCTTGTCGGCTCGGAAGGCCTGCCCGGGAACCTTCCGTCAATCTCCTGGTTCATGAGCACGATTTCGCATCCAAGCTCGCGGAAAAGTTCAGGCGCGATTACCGATGCAGTACCATTCCCGCAGTCAAGGACGAGTTTTGGTTTCCGTTTCGCTATTTTTCCGGCCTTCACTTCCTTCTTGACCGCGTCCAGATATTCCCTTATGAAATCCCCGCACCTGCAGAAGCCGCCGACCTTATCCCAGGGCGCAGCCTCGGTTTTCCCAATCAGTTTCTCAATCTCCTCCCCGCGCTCCCTTGAAACGGAAATGCCCTTCCCATCCACCACCTTCATCCCGTTCCACTCGGGCGGGTTGTGCGATGCGGTTATCATTATCGCGCCATTTGCATCGTGCTTCCTTATCAGGAATTCGGCAACCGGAGACGGAGCTATGCCTATATCGATAACTTCGCACCCCACGCCCATCAATCCGGCGACAATCGCATTCCTGAGCGTCTCGCTAGTGAGCCTTCCGTCCCGCGCAACGATTATCTTTCCCCTTTTCAGGTAGGCGCCCGTCGCGCGCGCCAGCGTAAGTGCAAGTTCCGGAGTGAATTCGTCGAATTTTCCCCTTACTCCGTTCGTTCCGAAGTATTTCGCCATGTCTCAAAAACCTCTGGTTTTTGAATAGTCAAAATTGTTTTGCAATTTTGCCATGTTTCAATCCCATCCTATTTGCTTCAAAACGTTTTTATTCTGATTTTTGCAATGATTATCAAGAGAACCATGCTAGATTCGAAAAATCCACTGGTAAGGCTGCTGTCAACTTACGTCCTATGGCTGGGCTCGGAAGTGCTCGGGGGCAGCCTTATCTATCTCTATTTCAGGGACTCGGGAATCAGCGAAACCGGCCTTGTGTTCGGCACCCTTTTCTGGGCGTTGGCGCCGCTTCCGGTTATCGCATTGCTGAACAAAAAAACCATGGATTTCAGGCAGCTCATGTTTCTCGGAATAGCCGCACGCGCAGCCGGCTATGGTGCGGTCGCATTCCTTCCGCCGAGCATGGAGCTTTTCATCTTCTATTGCCTCATGCTCGGCGTTCCATCGTTTATTTTCTGGGCTCCTTTCAATATAATGTATTTCGAGATGAGCCGGGGGCGCGCCGCGCAGTTCGGATCGGTGTATTTTTCAATGACGCAGATACTCGGCCTTGTGCTTCCCCTCGCGGCAGGGATGATAGCCATGGGATTCGGGATGCAGGCGGTTTTCGCCTGCGCGGCATTCCTTTATGCAACCGTGCTGGTTCCTGTTTCCGCGCTTGAAGACCGGAAGGAGAAGTATTCATTTGACGAAAGCGCAAAAGAGCTGAAGGGGTTCAAAACCCTTATACTGGTAGAGGGGGTATACGGAGGAGGCGTGGCCACTGCATTTGTCGTAATACCCCTGCTCTATTTCAAGACCCCGCTGGAGCTGGGCGCCTACATCTCCGCGACAACCATCCTTTCGATAATCGCCTCGTTCATCGCAAGCAGGCTGTCGGACAAGATGAAGAAGCGCAGGAGATACATAGATGTATTCGGCAGCGGGCTGAGCCTGACTACCATCGCTGCGACCTTCGCCAGCACCGCAGGCCTCTGGTACGTAGCCGTTTCGGTGCGTAATTTCTTCTCCACGCTCTTCTACCCGTTCACGACCGCGATAATAGTCGACAGCGGGCGGGACATGACAAAAAGCATGGTAATGCGCGAATTCCTCCTGAACGTCGGGAGGGTCTTCGGCATCCTGGCAGTCCTCTTCTTCACCTTTTTCCTCTCAAACATCCATCTCTCGCTCGCATTGCTCGGAGCCGTGCTGCTATTTTACCCCCTGATCATAGAATTAAAAAAGAGGCACATAAATGTAGCGTAGGTAATCGCATGATTTTCGTCCTCCGTCTCGGCCACCGGCTTCCGCGCGATGAGCGGATTACCACGCATGTCGCGCTCGTTTCAAGGGCGTTCGGAGCTGACGGCATCATCTATTCCGGCCAGCATGACGGAAGCCTTGAAAAAACCGTCGAAAGCATAGCGGGCAACTGGGGCGGCAGGTTCGCAATTTCATACGAAAAAAACTTCCTGAACGTGATAAGGGACTACAAGAAAAAAGGGTTCGTAATCATCCACATGACGATGTACGGTATTCCCCTCCCCGAACTCGAAACAAAAATCAAAACAAACAAAAAAGCGGGCGAAAGCGCGAGCGGAAATGTTCTTGTTGTTGTGGGGGCCGAACGCGTCCCGAAAGAGGTTTACGAATTAGCCGACTACAACGTTTCGGTAACGAGCCAGCCGCACAGCGAGGTCGCGGCGCTCGCAATCCTGCTCGACCGGCTGCAAGGCGGAAAAGAGCTCGAGCGGAATTTCGACGAACATTTCAAAGGAAAAATAAGATTAAGGCCGAACGAAAGGGGAAAGACGATTGAGAAAACGGCTTAAATGACGTCGTATCTCTCCGCGTATTCCCGTATATCATCATCTTCCTCGAGCTTGTCCACCAGCTTCTTTCCATAATTGCTGAGCCTGTAGCGCCCTCTTTCCTTTTCCACAATGCCTTTCGACGTAAGACTGAGGAGTTCTTCGTATACGCCGTCAGTGCGCATGCCGGTCATGTTTGCTATCTCCAGAAGCTCATTCGAGCAGCAGTCTATCGTAACAAGTATCTTCGCGGTCCTGAGCTGGATCGTTGCGGCATCCATGGCTATCCTAGTTTCATTCTCCTTCTCTATCCTGCGGCTTTCCATAAACCCGTGCAGTTTTTCCCTGAATCTTTTCAGAAGCGGCTTTTTAGGCGTTTCCGGCAGCTCCTTGCCCCTCTTAGGAAATTCGATAACCTTCCCCATAATCACGTGTTTAGGCCGCAAGAGTTTAAAAAAATATCCTGAAAAATCACGGCCCTACGCCGAGAAGCGCCTGGATCCCGCTTATCACGAACTGCATTCCCCACGCGAGCGTTACTATCCCCATCATGGTGGAGAGCACCTGCATCCCTCCGCGCCCGAGCGTTTTGCTGATGTACGTGCCCGCAAGCAGCGAAATCAGAACGACAACGAGAGCCGCGGTTCCTGCGATGAGCGTCGTTGTAAGCCCGAACTCATTGACGAGGAGTATGGTCGAGGTTATCGTTGCAGGCCCGCTTATCAGCGGAGTGCCTATGACGACCGCAACTTCGCTTACCACGTCTTCGTTTTTGTCCTTGGGAAAGGATATTCCGAGCGAGAGCTGGACGCCCATCAGGATTAGTATTATGCCGCCCGCAGCCTTGAAGCTGTCGATATTCACATTCAGAAGCTGGAGAAGGATGTTCCCGCCGAATGCAAACGTCAGGAAGACGAGCGCCGCTACCGCAACGCCCTTGAACGCAATCGCCCTGCATTCCTCGTTTTTCTTCCCTTTCGTGAGCGAAATAAACGCGGCGAGGCTCAGGACGGGGTCCATAATGACGAGAAGAAGTATGAAGGACTGTACTATAGCGAGCATGCCGTCCATGCAGCCATCAACGAAGTTAAGGTTTTAAACCCAATCCAGCAGCAATTAACCATGGCAGAAGAAAAAGTATCCATGCCGATGACCTCGGCAGGCATCATCGGATTTTCGCCGGATATAAAAATAAGCGGATTCGAGATAGACCCAAAGGCCATGATCATCGCGACCTTCGTGCTGGTCCTGATCGTAAAAATAGGCGGCTTCGTGGTTCAGGCAGGCGCGTGAATCGCCTTCCTTATCAATTCCCCTTTTGACTTTCTTGTCTCTTCATCAGCCAGCACCAGGATTCGCCTTCTTTCTTCCTCCGCCTTCTGGAGGGACCCAACGAGCGTGGAGAGTTCCGTAAGAGGGCGTAGCCCGCCCTTTGTTTTCACCTTCAGCTCCACCGTTTTCGAGAACTGGGTCGGATAATCTATCATGATGTCGCATCCGAACTTTGCGGAAAGCTCCCTTTCAAGCTTCTCCGCCTCCTTCCTGCTTATGCTCTTCTCCGGGATGGATGCGATTTCCTTGTAAAGCCTTCTCTTCAGCAGCCCTTCGGCATATTCCCTTGCGGACGGCGACTGGAGCATTCTCCAGTATGCAACCTCATCGCCCATGTTGATGAATTCCTCCGGCTTTATCGTTTTATCCGCTATCGATTTTTCTATCGCCCTGTGCAGCATGGCGGTGGCAATCCTCACCGTCTTGTGCAGGTAAACCGCAGAGAACATCATGAACCTTGCGACAAGCAGCGATTCCGCGGCCTCAAGGCCCCCCTCCGTCACGCACAGCTCATCGCCTTCGACCGCAAGCGTATGCACGATCCGGTCTATGTCTATTACTCCATAGGCAACGCCGGTGTTGAGCGCATCGCGCTTCAGGTAATCCATCCTGTCTGCACCTATGTCGGCCTCGACAATCATGCCCCTCCTGCTTCCATGCATGTCAGCTATCTCGCCGGCCGAATAATTCTCATTGAGTATGTCCGCTATCCCGCCTTTCCTTATCATCTCCCTTCCAAGCGTCTCATGGTCGCCGATATATTTCCGGAGCACGTCCTCCCCCTCGTGCGAGAACGCCACATGCCCTATGTCGTGAAGCAGGCCGAACAGCTTTATCTTTCTCATTCCGTCCTCGTCAAAACCAAGCTTTCCGGCTATGAGCGATGAGAGATATGCGGTCCCGAGCGAATGCTCGAAGCGCGTGTGGTTTGCGCCCGGGTAAACGAGATTGGTGACCGACATCTGCGTTATCCTTCTGAGCCTCTGGAAACCGGGCGTGTCAATTATCCTCTCTTCAAGTTCGTCGAATTCTATGGTCCCGTATGCCTCGTCCTTCACTATCACCATTCATATCGCCGCGTAAACGCCCCTTCTCTTTTCCATGACATCGCCCGCTTCCGCAAGGATATGGAGCACCGTCCGCACGGCATCCGGTTCGATCTTCAGGTTTTCGGCTATCTCATCTATGCTCCTTTCCTGGTCCAGCTGCTTCATCACGAGCGGGGACATTTTCGAAATGTAATCCATCTTCGCTATGTAGAATCTCCCGTCAAAGCCTTTCAGTCCCTTTATCTTCCCTGATTTTATCTCGTCCCTGTGCTTCTCGATTATCTCGGCGAGGTCCTTTGGCGCCCCTATCGCATATCCCTTCTGCCCAAGCGTATCGGGCGGCCTTTGCACCGTTCCCTCCCTTTTTGCAGAGGGCGCAGGCGGCTGCGCGGCCACGGTCTCCTTTCCGTAAAGCGCGCCGTAAATCCTGTCGTTTATGTTATAGACGCCGTCCGGGTATTTCTTCCCCCTGAAAACGTTTATGAAACTCTTGTCTTCCAGCTCGCGGAGCACGTTTTTCTCTTCGGCAGAAAGCGTCTTCTCAACGTATGCAGGTGTTCTCTCATTGAATTTTATCGCCAGCAGTTTCTTCAGCACGTTCTTTTCCGCTTCGCCCAGAATCTGGAATCCGGCGGCGGGAACCTTAATCCTCTCCGGTGCCCTGTCCGGCTGCACGCCTGCCAGCGGAAGCGTGACAAGGTAATAGCCGTCCTTCAGCTTGAACAGCTCCACATCATCGAAATCCGAAAACTCATCCGGCAGCCTGATGTATGCCTTTCCGTCTTTTTTCAGGATATTTGTTTTCATTATTCATTCACCAAACAAATTCTTTTTCGTTATCAGGCAAACGTCTTCCGGTTTCTGGCCCAGCCTTATCAGCGTCGTATGCCCGCGTATCCCCTTGCTGCTCGGAGTCGTAGTGATAAGCCCGAGCATCTCAAGGTCGTTTAGGTACTCCTTGAACCATCTGGGGCTTCTCGCCTTCTTTTTCAGCCTGTCGCATATCTTTTCGTATTCCTCATACGCCTCGCCCGAAAGCAAAAATCCGTCAGCCATGTCCATGCCCTCGAGCCGCGAATATTTGCTGCCGTTCATGGTCAGGGTGGCAATCGCGTGAAGCACAATCTGGTGCATCTCCGGAAGCGTATTGACCGTCTCGCCCGTAAGGTCGATCTCGACCTTCTGCCTCGCAGCATCAACATCGCCGTCATCCACTTTGTTTTTTCCGTCATGCTCGGCAATCTCGCCGGCCTTCAGAAGCAGCTTCAGCGCATATCTCGCATCGCCGCTTTCCCTCGCGGTTATCGCAGCAGCGAGGTTTACCGCGGAAGATTCGACCGCATTTTCAACGAAGCCGTCCGGAAGCCTCTGCATCAGTATCTTCTGCAGCTGTTCCGAAGTATACGACGGGAAGAGCATCTCCGTTTCATAGAGGCTGCTCCTGCTTCTCGAGTCGAGCGCGTCCTTGAATGACAGCTTGTTAGAAATCCCTATTATGCTGACCCCGCCGTTCCGGGTCTCATCGTTCACCCTTGTGAGCGTGTATACCAGCTCGTCCAGGTCCTTTATCATGTCTATCTCATCGAGCACGACCACCATCTGGTGCCCCTTATTCGTTATCTCTATCAGTTTTTCATACAGGTACGGCAGCCCGAATCCCGCCTTTTCCAGCTCCGGGACGTATCCTTTCAGAATGCGCTGGAGTATCCTGTATCTTGAGTTGTATATCCTGCAGTTCAGATAGTGCATCTTCGCATCTTTTTCGGTCCTTTCGAATTCCTCCATGACCTTGCGCACCGAGCACGTCTTGCCCGTTCCCGTTTTTCCGTAGATTATCAGGTTCTTCGGCTTCTGGTCCCTAAGCGCCGGGGAAAGCAGCTTCTTTATCTCTTCTATCTGCTCCTCCCTGAACGGCAGGGTCTTCGGTATGTAATGCGGGGAAAGAATAGACGTGTTTTTGAATATAGTGTGTTTTGGTAATAATTCGTCAAAAGAAGACATGAACGTTTAATTATAGGTAAATATTTATAACAGGTTCCGTTCCAGACTTAGCATCTAAACTATTTGAGAGGTGAAATGGGATGGAAGGGAGAATAAAAATTTTGCTTCTTTTGGGACTGATGCTGATCGTATCAGCAGGATGCATCGGCGGTACAACCACTCCGCCGGTAACCGAAGGCGGCTCTACGCCGCTTAACGCTTCCGGGGGCCAGCCACCGGCGCAGCCGCCAGCAGCGGAACAGTGCACGCCTTCGTACACTTTCTCGGAATTGCCGCAGACGGGCACGCTCGGCCAGGTGGTCCAGTTCAGCGTGACTGCCGCATGTGCGCAGGGCAAAACAATCGGGCTTAACATAGACGGCAAGCAGGAAACCGGAGGGCAGCTTTCGACGAACGACCCGATCACATTCAACTTCATGCTTCTGCCTTCGGTGGAAGGCATGAAAAACCTGGTTGTGTGGAGTGACAACGATGTCATCTACAACCAAACCTGGGAAGTGCTTCCGATCGGCAGCGCCGACACT
>JACCLJ010000104.1 GCA_013425425.1 Microcaldota archaeon | reverse complement strand
ATGAGGTGAAGAAATTCTCGACTGAGATGGTCAAATCCCTGGATGAGAAAGGCGAAAAGATTTCAAACAAAGAGGTTGAGGAGAGGCTCGATGGGATTGCAGGCCTGCTTTTTGAATGCTACAGGAGATGGAAGGATTCTCCGGTCATAGACACTGCAATGCAAGTTCTTGGCGGATTCGTTTATAATGCCGTAACCCAGATAGAGGCAAGATTCGTCAAGCAATCCACAGGAGATATTAACAACGTTCACGACCCGACGGTAAGAGAGATGATACAGGATGCAGCAAACAAAACCGCAGGCGAATATGTTGCGATAGCGACCCACAAGCTGCAGTTAAGGATAGCAAAGGAAATCGCAAAAGAAACGGAAGGGGATGGAGTCGGCAACAAAGAAGTTAACTAGTTCTTTTCCTGCTGCTGAATCATCTGCTCGCATATCCCTATGTTTTTCTTCAATTCCTTCTTTTCCTTGTCGCTCAGCTTCTCTCCGCTGTTCAGCGCATTCTCGAAATGCTCCTTTGCCGATTTGTAATCCTCTTTTTCGAAAGCGTCGTAGGCGGCCTTGAGCTCCTCGTTGTACGTGCCGACAGTCTTGTTCTTCTCGTAAGTCTTGTTGTCCGGGTCGTATTTCACGGCAAGGTCGTAATGCTCCTTCGCATGCTCCACGTCGCCCTTCTTTTCGTAGAGCACGCCGAGGGAGTTGTGGCAGTAGGCATCCTTGACGTTCAGCGCAACGGCTTTTTCGAATGCGGCTATCGCCTCATCAGTCTTGCTTTGAAGTTTGTAATAGTTGCCCATCTCGCGGTGGTATATGCCTTCGGCTTCTGCGAAAGTGAGGTCCATCACCAGCGTGTATTTTCCCTTTATCTCTCCGGATTTTTCCGCCTGCGGGTCGATATAAAATTTCTGGTCGCCAAGCGTCGCGTATGCGACCATGTGGTCCTCACCTTTTTTCGCCCCTTCGCGATGGATGACCACCGCACCGCCGTTTATGCCGAGCATCTTCAGCGCGGTGATGACTACGAATGAGAATTCGGTGCAATCCCCGCCCTTTTCTATAGTTTCGTCAACATTCCGCGGGGCGCGCTTGTCTCCGCCCGCCTTCACTGTTTTCAGTACCCCGTTTCCTACCTTAAGCAGTGAAAAAAGGCTTTCCGTTTTTTCCTTGTCCGCCGTTCCTTTTACGTTTTTCAGGATATCCGGAAGCTTTTCAGATGAGAAGAAAGGCTTTTCCTCAGGTTTTTGCGCCTGCGGCTTTGCGACTTCCGCACAGTTATCCTTCGCCCTGGCAATGCCCTCCATCATGGGGCTGAGCGCAAGGCCGACGGCCAGCGTCACCGTAGCTGCGGCTTTTCCGGTGCTTCTGGTGAAATACCTGAAATTTGACATGGGAGTATATCGCATTAAATGTTTTTAAAGGTTCATTTTTGTGGCTGTTCCACGAGCTTGCCGTTTATGAACTGATTGCCGGAATTATCCTCGTATACCGGCTTTATTATCTTGCCTTTTTCATCGAGCTTAAAGTACGATAGGGAGGATGTTTTGTTTTCTCCCCACGCCTTGGCGTTCCACAATTTAGAGAGCATGGCGGCTATGCTCGTTTCATCCGATGCGCTTGAACAGGCGATGAGGATGACATTCGGGTTTTCCACGAAATGGTCTTTCATTTTTTCGAGGTCTTTTTCGTCCGAGGTATCGATATCGCCACTGTCCCATCCATACCCCAGATTGACCGTCTTCGTTGACCCGTGTCCGGCAACCACGAGAGAATCTATCTTGCCGTATGTTTTTTCGGTTGCTTCGATTTTTTTGTAGAACTCGCTCTCGGAATCCGCTTCAAACAGCACTACGCGGTAATGTTTCGTCAGTTTGCCCAGCGTCCTTCCGGAATAGTAAAACGAATTGTTCCAGTCGTTTTTGTTGAATACTGCGACAAGAAGCGGGCTATCCTTCTTATGCTCCAAATCGGTGGAGGTCAGGTATAGCTCTTCAAGCATGCTCTTCCTATACCGACCGAAGTATTCTATGCTGTTTTTTTCGTACAGGGCTTTTGTCTTTTCTTCCCCAAGAACAGCCAGGGCGTATGCAAAATTCATTAAGATTTCAGCATCGGTTTTATCCAATTCTTCGTAGCTGCCCACTAATTTCTTCGCATCTTCGAGATTTTTGAGCATTTCGAGTTTGACGTCCGGGTTGTTCAGCAGTGCGCCCAGCGCCTTTAACGGCTTTGCGGCGTGCCCGCTCCATCCCTTGGAATCCACGCTGTAGTTTTCGACTATGAATTTTAGCGCCTGCATGGTATTCGGCCCGGAACCATGGCTTGTCAGGATATCGCAAAATGCTGTGATGGTCCCCACCGAATTGGTTTTGTTTTTCTCGATTGCAAGGATTACCAGGTCAAGAATTTCGGGTTTAAGTTTCTTCTGGCCAGCAAGATGTTCGAAAATATGCAGCGCACGTTGCGCGTCGTCATTGTCCTGCTCCGCGAAAATCGCCATGGCCTTTTGGAATTTTTCGGCGAATTCATCGCTCATCTTTACTTTGGAAGCGGGATTTTCAAGCAACTCCAGGAGGATGGGTATCGAATTCTCGTTTGGCGTGCCCATCTTTTCCACAATGAGGCTGATTATAACATCCGAATCCTTCCTGAGCATGCCCGGCTTGAACTTCGGATTTTTCATAAGCTCGGCAAAATTGGCCAGCGCATACCCCGCATTTTCGCCGTGCTTTTCAGCAATGTAGTTTACGATATATGCAAAATTCTCGGCGAACTTGCCATCGAACGCACTCTGGTTGAATTTCTGCGTTTTTCCCTTTGGTTTTTCTTCTGGCGTTATTAACAGTTTGATTGTGGGCCCGTTACCCTTGATCTTCGGCTTGAAATTGGGGTTGGATAGGATGCCTCCGAACGCATCAAGCGCATACGGCACGTTTTGGCCGGAGTTTTCGATTAGGCTATTCACTGTTTTGAGCATATCCGGCTGGAAATTCGGATTCTCGTACAATGTTTTGAAGGAATAAAGCGCGTTCCATGCGGCGCTATCATCTGTTTTGCTGGCAAGAAGCGAAAGCGTGCCGGAAACTGCCGGGCTGAATTTATATTTATCCATTATCTCGTAGACGTAAAAAACTACTCTGAAGGAATCAAGATTCCTCTTTACTGCCATGAGTACCAGCGTATCGAACATATCGGGGCTGAATTTCGGGCTGCGCGCGACGCCAGCCAGTGCATCGAATGTCTGTTCCCGGTATTCGCCGCTTTTTTCAGCAACAGCATTTACCAGGGCAGAGAATTCCGTGGCGAATTTCGGGGCGAACAACTTTTGCGCAAAATCCGGTTTTTTCGTCAATGACAGGAAGATGCTTAGGGCATCGGGGCCGTTCACGCCGGTTTCTTCGTTGATAAATGTCAATGTTTCCGAAATCTTTTCCGCAAGTTCATACCCGGATATTTCAGAATCCGGATTGGAGTAGTTCAGGATATTTCCGAATACGCGCAGCGTATACGCGGGGTCAAGCCCGTCTTTTTCAACGAGGGTGTTAATGGCGGCGAGCATGGCTGGTTTGAAATTTGGGCTTTCCAGCACGCTATTCAAAGACAGCATGGCGGCCGTCGGTTCGTCTGCCTTTTCAATAATACGGTTTAACAGGTAAAACATATGCGGTTCGAAATTTGGATTTTTCAGTAAATTATCCAATACTTCCATCCCCCATGGTCCATCTTCCGCATTTTCTTCAACAAGCATTTCTACGAAGCTTAGCATATCCGGCTTGAACTTTGGGTTTTTTACGAGGTCCCTGAAAGCTGACAGGCAAGACGAACCGCATGGGTACGAAACATCTTCAACGACGATGACGCCGTCAGCGGCTTCATTCAGGGCAGCAGCGAATTTTTCCGCCAAACTTTTATTGACCTTGTTCGGGTCGACATTCGGGTTTTCCAGGAAATCACTGAATGCCACTGAAGCATCTTCCGCGTCGACTTTGGCGTTTACCGTTGCTTTGAAAGCCTTTGCAACACCTGCGAAATTTTCCGCAAAGGCGGCATTGAGCATGTTTGGCCTGAAAGCAGGGTTTTTCATCAGCCCCTCCGCTGGATTCAGATCATAATACTTCTCCAGGTTTTTGCCTTTTTCCCCGATGATTATACTTGCAAAATTCGCAAATGTTCCAACGAAATCCAATTTTGTAACGAAATCGGGCGAGTATAGTGTAGACTTAAAACTAGGATTTCCAACCATGGCGCCGAAGAGGATCACCATCTCCCTCAGATTTCCATCGCTTTTTTCGGCAATCTTATTTAGAATGTCCAACGCCTCAGGTTTGAAATTCTCGTTTTGAATCACGTACTGCAGGCAATGTACCGTGCTGCTCTGTTCTTTGCCGCTTTTTTCGACAACGATGTTTATCGTTTCAGCTAATTTTTCAATAAAAACCGTGTTGAAGAGGTTATCCAGGGGGGGCGGCTCGGCGTGATACTCCTTGGCGCCCAGAATCTTGATCTTCGGGAACGGCTGTGGAACCAGGCTTTCAAAAAGATCCAGCGCATAAGATGAATTCGCGCCGGTTTTTTCAATGAGCAGTCCGACTGCCTCCGAACAGGCTTTCTTCTGTTTTTCGGTTGCCTCGGATTTAGCCAGATTGGATACGCATATATGCTCTTGCTGCGGCGTCAAAGCAGACTGCGTAGATGGCTTTGGTTTGTTCTGCGCAATGCTATCGTTCATCGGAGAAAAAACAAGCCCTATCGCAACCGCCACCGTTGCCGCCGCTTTCCCTACCTCCCTTGCCGCATGCCTAAGTCTCTCCGCCATGTGCATTACTATGCCGTTAAATGTTTTTAAAGGTTTATTTTTATGTAATAGGCAGGCAAGAATAGAGTTTAAATTACTTTTCGACAGTAATCACTTTAACTTAACGTCGCCAACAACCGCCGAATTTGACTCAGGTGCAAACAAGATGTACGAGCATAAGAAGATAGAAGAGGAGATACTGAAGTTCTGGGGAGAGAACGGGATATACGAAAAGGCCAAGAAAAAGAATGCCGAAGGCGAGCCGTTCTATTTCTGCGACGGGCCGCCGTACGCGACCGGCCAGATACATCCCGGCACCGGATGGAACAAGATAATAAAGGACTCGATGTGCCGCTACTGGAGGATGAGCGGGAGGGATGTGCGCGCCCAGCCCGGCTACGACACCCACGGCCTGCCCATAGAGGTGAAGGTGGAGCAGGAGCTTAAGATAAGGCACAAGAATGAAATCGAAAAATACGGCATAGGGAATTTCGTCGAGAAGTGCAAGTCGTTCGCGACCCGATACATAGGCGTTATGGGGAAGCAGTTCGAGCGCCTGGGCGTCTGGATGGACTGGGAAAATCCCTACATAACGTACAAGGACTCCTACATAAATTCCTCGTGGCTCACGCTGAAGATGGCGTGGGAAAAAGGCCTCATGCACGAGGGGATATACGTTTTGCCTTACTGCTACCGGTGCGAGACCACGATGGCGAATTACGAGCTTGAATACGGAGAGGAGACCGACCCGAGCATTTTCGTGAAGTTCAGGCTTGCGGGAAGGGACAATGAATTCCTCGTGATATGGACCACCACGCCGTGGACGCTTGTGGCGAACATGGGCGTGATGGCGCATCCGACCTTTGCCTATGTGAAGGTGAAGGTCGGCAACGAAATATGGTATCTCGCCAAGGACAGGCTTGACCCTCTCATGGGGCTGATAGGCGCGAGCGCCACGGTCCTGGAGGAGATTCCTGGAAGGAAGATAAACGGCTGGGAATACGAGCATCCGTTCCAG
>JACCLJ010000096.1 GCA_013425425.1 Microcaldota archaeon | reverse complement strand
TCCTCTATTGCGATTCCGTTCATCTCGCTTGCAAGCCCTTCTTCCAGGATCGGCTCGACATCCACGGTCATCGTATAGGTATAGCCCACCACGCTGCTGCTGTAATTGCCTATTTTTTTCGCGGCATCGACAAGATTCCCGACGCCGTAATCGGAATGCTGGCAAAGCCCGAGCTTCGGGTGGAAGCATAACGGGTTCGCGTTCAGCGAAGCCGCCTTTGCAACCATATCCCTCGTCTTGCCGAGATACGCGTTTTTCTCATCATCCGATGCGGTGCGCAGCCGCAGCACGAGGTTCCTTGCTTCAAGAAGGCTGGAATCGATGTAGCTGCCGTCCTGCACGAAATATATCATGCTTCCGCCGAGGACATCCCTGTATTCCGCGGCGGTCTTCTTGCAGTTTATGGAATTCGCCGCGCAGAGGTTCGCGCATGTCGCCACGTCTATGCAGTTGACCCCGATGAGGCCTATCCTTTCGGCGCACGCCTCCTCATCCTGCTTTTTCTCCCGCGAGAACGTTTCAAGATAGCCGTCGGCCTCGAGCAGGTTCAGGTCCGTCAGGAAATTGAATGAATCGTATTCGGAAGCGGTTATGGCGGAGACCACAAGCCTCCTTTTTATCTTCACGCTGCCGTCTGCGCTTGTCTGGGAGAATTCATAGACGCCGTAATCCCATATGCCGTCACCGTCAAGGTCCGTGAATCCGCTCGACTGGATGCTCTCCTTGCTCACTGGCGCGATGCGGTTTTCATTTATGCAGCCCGATAAGGCTAAAAGCATTATGCCGAAGAATATCAGAAGGATGCCGCGGACGTTCATGGGAAACAATAGGGAATGAGATTTAAAATATTACCGTTATAAAATTCGTCCGGGAAACTTTTTGGCTGGAGGTACGAGGAATGTACGAACATACAAAAGAAGAATACGAAAAGATGAAAGCGTGGGGAATGCTCACCAGCCTTGACCTTCACGGCTGCGACATGAAAAAAGTCGAGAGCAAGGAAACGATAGAGAAATGGATAATAGAGCTTTGCAAGCTTATCGACATGAAGCGCTACGGCGAGCCGCACGTTGTTTATTTCGGCGATAATCCGAAAGTCAGCGGCTATTCCGCATTCCAGCTCATCGAAACATCCGGGATAACCGGGCATTTCGGCCTGGGCCCGACGGGAAAGGACGGCTATGCCTATGTCGACATATTCAGCTGCAAGCACTTCGACCCGTTCAAGGCTGCGGAGTTCACAAAAAAATGGTTCGGCGCAAAGGAGTACAGGATAAACACCATTTACAGGAAGTCTTCATTCCAGGAATCCGGAGAGACGGAGAAAGGACGCGCAATATCGGTCGGCATAAAGAAGCTGCTTGAGGACGTCGAGACGCCTTACCAGCATCTCCAGATTTTCGATACTGTCTATTTCGGGAAGATGCTCGTGCTTGACGGGGCGATAATGATAACCGATTTCGACGAGTTCGTCTACCATGAGATGATAAGCCATGTGCCCCTGCTCACCCACCCCAACCCGAAACGCGTGCTTATAATCGGCGGAGGGGACGGCGGCGTTGCCCGCGAGGTCGCAAAGCATCCGGGCGTGGAGGAGATCCATGTCTGCGAGATAGACGAGACGGTTGTGGATTTGTGCAAAAAGCATTTCCCGAAGGTCAGCACCGCATTAGGCGACAGGCGGGTTAAGATATTCTACGAGGACGGCTCGAAATTCATAAAGGAGCACAAAGGGCATTATGACGTGATACTTGTTGATTCTTCAGACCCCGTCGGGCCTGCGGAGCCGCTTTTCAAGGAGAATTTTTACAAGGATTTGAAGGATGCCGCCGCTGCGGACGGAATAATAGTGACGCAGTCCGAGTCGATGTATTACCATAAAGAATTGCTGAAAGGAATGGCCGAGTTCAACAAGAGGCTTTTCCCGGTCTACAAATACTATCATGCCAACGTGCCGACGTATCCGAGCGGCGTGATCGGCTTCTCGTTCTGCTCGAAGAAGCATGAGCCGATGAAATTCGACGAGAAGCGCGCGGCACAGCTGAAAGGCCTGCAGTATTACACTCCGGAAATCCACCGCGCTGCATTCGTGCTTCCGAAATTCTTCAGGGAGCTGACTGA
>JACCLJ010000080.1 GCA_013425425.1 Microcaldota archaeon | reverse complement strand
GCTGCCCTGGATTGACCGGATTGTTTGAGAATGAAACGGACACGAGCGTTAGGTCTGCTCCGATGCACAGCGGCCCATAGCCGAGCCCGTCAACGACAAGATACCTGTTGTATATTACCGAGTCGCTTGTGGGCTGGTTTAGCTTCAGTTGCGTCGGAAGCTGGCCCGATGAGTTGATTACTTTCGCGTCGGAGCATGTGTCGCCAAAATCGTCGCTGCACAACGCGAGGAGCATGCTCCTTCCTGTGGAAGAATTCAGCCCCCAGTCCGAATCCGACGGGCTTCTGCTTATGCTCCCTATGTCGGTTTCGAATGTTATGGACGTTACGTCGCCCGTCACGTTGCCCGTCGCTTCGCTGAAGGAGCGCGTCGTGGAATAGGAGCCCCTGAGCCATCCCTCGGCAAAATTCACGCCAACAAAGCTTGGCGAGGAGCCGTCGGCGCTGTTCGAATACATGGCATGTACCCTGCCCGGAAATGCCGAAACGTAAACGCGCGGCGTTCTTGTGAAGTCGCGGAATTGCGAGAATGCGAATGCGTCAACTGGAGTTGCAAAACACCCTCCGCCCAGATTGTTGCTGGTGTAGACAAGCGTATCAGAAGAGCCGGTCGTGAGGTTCTTGCTTATGGCTTCATAGACGTAGTTTCCCCCGCCGAGATTGGCCGAATAGACGGCTGCAACGTATTTCTGGCCGGCGCTGCACAGCCTCATCCCGAAATCCGGATTGGTGCCGAAAGTGTCAACGTAAACCTTGTACGCGGCTGAGGAATAGACGTCCTGGATGGTATTCGCGTTGTCTATTATCTGGGCGCTCTGTGAAAAGGCAAGCCCGAAAACCAAAATCAAAATAGCGAATTTTTTCATCATAATTTACACCGTTGAAATCGATTTTCCGATGTTCGAAAGCACCATGTTGATGTTCTGGAGAGCGGAGGCTATTAAAGTGTATGTCGTGCCGTCCATGTCCGCTTCCCCTGCAGTGGGCGGCTCGAGCACGGAATCCACGGCGAAGGAGAGCGTCGCGAAATCCGTGCCGTTCACGCTGAGAATGAGCGTGAGATTCGCGTTGTTGTTGTACCTTGTCGGGATTATCATCGGAGTCTCGTTCGTGTAGAAGGAGGCCGCAGTATTGTTGTATAAGATCTTGTCCGGCTGGAGCGGAACGAATATTATCAGGCCGTTTGCCTCTCTGCCGTAAACGGTTGCGTTGATCACGTCCGAGCCGCTGTAGGCCGTTATGTTGAGCATGTTCGGCGCGCCCGCCTTCAGCGTCGGAAGCGGCGAGTAGCTTCCGTTAGTCGAAACATTTATGTTTATCACCCGCATCTTGCCCGCGATTATCCATTTCGACGCGGTGCTGGCAAGCGAATTCATGTTCTGCACCGAGCTCTTCACCTGGCTTCCGTACGCCTCGTTCACGAGAGAGGTCCGGTATGTCGGGGTGAGCGAGGAATAGCTCGCTACGGAGAGATTGCGCCTGCAGTAGAAAGGCAGTTTCGTCGCCTCAACGTAGGTTTCATAGCCGTAGCCGTTTGGTATGTTGTACCTTGTCGGTTCGAGCGCGAAAATCGCGTGGCCAGATGAATTTGTCAGCATGTCACCCATGCCAAGGAAGGATTTCGCGGCATCAAGAATCGGATAGAGTATGTTCCTGCCGTTGTTCTCAACGACCCGCACGGTCGCATTGGCGACGGGATTGAGTTGCTCGTCACGGACAAGGAATTCCGCTTTGTAGGGTGTGCCGGTCCGCGGAAACGTCACGGTCTGGACGTCGTCTATCCAGACGGTTATGTTGCATTCCTCCGGAGCGTATATGTAGAAGTAATATTCTTCGAACGTGGGCACCATGTACTCGAAATCGAAATAGCTGCCGTTGTAGCCTAGCAGGGAGTCGATCACCCCAACGAAAAGCGGCTCATCGTTCGTGCCGTTGGAGAACTTGAGCACCGCCATCGGGGTGTTGTTATTGAGAAGTATGTAGGGGCAGGAGATGGGCGCGTTGAAGATGTAACAGGTGGTGTAGGTGCATGCCGGATTGCAGAATGTATTGAGCGGGCCGTCAATGAGGGCGCTCGTGTTGAGGCCCAGGAATGTCGTGAAGTTTTCGAACATGCCGCCCTCATCGAAATCTGCCGTGACAGGCGTGGACATATCGCTGAAGTTCGGCTTGAATGGCAGGCGCGTGACTATCATCGAATAGTTCCAGTATGAGACGTAACTGCCGTTCGGCATGTTGGTGTATATCGTGCTGTTGCTCACGTTCTGCGTGGAAGCAGGAAACAGAAGGTTCGTTATGGCGGTGCCGTTCAGCCATCCGACTATTCCGGCCCAGTGCTCGGTCGGAGCGGTCAGGTTCAGGTTTGCCGTGCTTATGTTCCCCCCCTCCGTTGTGGAACTGTTTGATTGGGCGGAAACCATGCCTATGAAAAGGAGTAACGTAAGCACTGGCAGGAACCACTTAAGCATGCATTAAGAAAAGACTTAATATATATAAATATTTCTTAGCAATAACCTAACTCTTCATAATGCGAGAGATAGCAGAATGCGGGGGATAGCTGATGGGTTCAAGACCTAGGAAATGGAAAAAGAAAAACAGGATGCGCTGGAAATGGGTAAAGAAGAAAAGGCGCAGGCTCAAGAGAAAAATGAAAAGACGGATAGGCGAGCTCTAGCATTGCAGCAACTCCGTACATGCCGGGGTTGTTGCATGTTGTGAAATTTTATATGTTGAAACCTCTGGTTTCAACTGTCGCGGCCGAAGGCCGCTACATTTCACAACTGTCCAGAAATCTTCGATTTCTGGGACATCGACATCCGGATAAACGCCGTACAGACGGATGGATCTGCGGCGTTTCACTGCTTTTTCTTGTTTTTTATTTTTGATTTTTCCACGTATTTGAAAATTTCGTGCTCCCTGAAAAGTTTTGAGGAGTTCCTGATGAATGTCAGGAATATCAGCGGACGCTCTATCACCAGGGCACCGCTCCTCCTTTTCGTATTGAAACCGAGCCTGAGCAGCATGAGCTCGTCCTCCCGGTTCATTTTTGAAATTGAAACGATGCCCTTTTCGTCTATGCTTCCCGCTCCGTCGAAAATGCCGGCGAGATAGCCTGCGGAATACTCGTTCAGGTATTTGAACCTCTCCAGCTGCTCTTTTTCGATATCCTGGAAGAATTTCCTGTAGGCGGTATGGTAAAAGTAGACGCGGTCTTCTTCGGCGATGAACTTTTCCGGGGTCGTAAGCTGCAGGTCGATCGCAATTTTCGAGAATACTTCCAGCAGCTCTTTTTTCCCCTTCACCCCGAGCCCCTCGAAGGTCCTGCATTTCCGCCAAAGGCCTATGAAGTATGACAGTTCGGGAGTGAGTTTAATTTTCATGGCATAAAACCCCAGTCAGAGTTTTACCTTCTCTTCCTTTCTTTTAACCGAAGGCATTTCCGCCTCGAACCTGACCGATTTCTTCTCCGGCACCTTTTCCATGAGCTGCCTTTCGCCGTAGATGAAGGAGTTTATCTCCTCCGCGACCAGCTCGTCCAGCTGCATGGAGAACCATTTTGCCGTTTTTCTGGATATGAAAGCCCTGCTGAAAATTCCGTTGAGCTCCTCCTGCTGCTTAGGGGTGAACGGCTCCCTGTCCTCTGCTATCCTCTGGTTTGCCGCTCCGAGAAGCTCGCTGAACCTCCCGATATCCTTCCTTCCGGCGCCGCCGAGAGCGAGGGCGGTGAGTATCCCCTGCGCGAGAATGCGGTTGCGTTTCCCGGTTTTCCTCAGCAGGTGCTCCAGCTTCTTCAGGTCCTTGCCTTTAAGGCCTCCCTTTTTAGCCGAGCCTATCACGCTTTTTACGAATTCGATGAAACCGCCGGATTTTATGGCCATGGTTTGGATAACTCGAATAACATTATTAA
Source organism: Microcaldota archaeon (assembly GCA_013425425.1). GTDB lineage: Archaea > Micrarchaeota > Micrarchaeia > Anstonellales > Bilamarchaeaceae > JAVZJR01. Next base: position 6,359 of record JACCLJ010000080.1, on the reverse strand, counting down.
ATATTTATACTAAGTTATAAGTGCATGAAATACCAGATAGACGTTTCCCACGTCAGGAAGATACAAAACTCCATATGGGAGAAGATAAAAACGACGTTCGCATTCAGGAAGGGGTTCGGGGAGCCGCTGCCGGTATTCGGGCATTACGGCGGGCTCTTCAGATGCGGCAGCGAGACGCTTGTTATACACACGGATGGCGTTGGCACGAAGCTGCTTGTCGCGCAGGCCCTCGACAAATATGACACGGTCGGCATAGATGCGATTGCAATGTCCGTCAATGACATCCTTTGCGTGGGCGCAGAGCCGCTGGTGGGCGTGGATTACCTTGCGCTTGCAAAGGAGGACGACGAGCTTGTCAACGAGGTCATGAAGGGGCTTGCGAAGGGAGCCGAGGAAAGCGGCTGCGCCATTATCGGAGGCGAAACCGCCATCGTGCCGGACATCATCAAGGGGGGAAAACGGCCATTTGACCTCGCATTCACGGTAGTCGGAAGGGTGAAGAAGCAGGTAATCGGGAACGAGATAGTGAAGGGCGACGTTATCGTTGGCTTGGAGAGCTCGGGCCTGCACAGCAACGGGTACACGCTTGCGAGAAGCATTCTCGACACTGAAAAATGGGGTAAGGAGATGCTCGAGCCGACGCGGATCTACGTCCAGGCGGTGCTCGAGATGATGAGCGTGTGCGACATGCATGGCATAGCGCACATAACCGGCGGGGCGTTTTCGAAGATAACGAGGCTGAATGACAATGTCGGGTACAAGATAGAGAGCCTGCCGGAGCAGAAGCCTGTTTTCAGGGAGCTCCTGAAGAAGGTGGAATTCGAGGACATGTGCAGGACGTTCAACATGGGCATCGGCATGGCGATTGTCCTTCCGGAAGACCGGGCTGGCACGGTCATAAACATAGCAAAGAAACACGAGATAGGCGCGGCCGTCATAGGAAAGGTCGTGGAGAAGAAGGGCGTATGGGTGAGCGACGGTAAGAAGGAGTACCAGCTTGTTTAGACACCAGAAAACACTATTTAAAACTCTTTTGGTATAAACTCACTTTATGTATGATGGATTCAAGGCACCGATGACAGATACTCTTCTCAACAGGCTTATCAGCGACCTTGGGGCAGAGCGCAAGGCAGCAATGAAGGAAGCCTGCATTACATTAACTCAGTACCAAGAGAAAAAGGTTGTCGACCGGCTTGTCATGGAATTGAAAAACAACGATCCTGATATCCGGAGAAATGCTGCTTATATCCTTGGGCGAATGGGGAGCAAGGAGGCTGAAAACGGCTTGATACCTCTTCTGGAAGACGAAAACCCGACCGTGAGAATGAGCGCATGCAACGCGCTTGGGCAGGTTGGCGGGGAGAAGGCCGAGGACGTTCTTATCAGATTGATAAGCGATAAGCTGATAGGCGAATCCGCTCAGGGAGCGGTTGGAAGGATACTGGAAAGGAAGCATGCGGAAAAAGAAAAAAACGGTTCCGGAGAAATGACCCTCACTGACTTAAGCAGGGGACAAATCATCAAGGAACGCCAGGAGTTCATGGAGAAAGCCGATGGACTGCTGAGCAGAATGAAACGGATAACACGCAACGACCCGCCCGAGCCTATCGCAAAGAAACCGCTGAGAAAATATATTTATTAGCTTTTATCTTCCAGTTTCGCATCCTTTATTGTCGCAACGCCCCTCACGCCGTCCCATTCAATATTCCAGCCGCCTATTGCGACGCGTTTTTTGAAAAACGGCGCATCCGCAACGAATGTTTCGCCCTCCCCGCCCTCAAGGAAAAAATCGATATTCCTCGGCCCTGCCCGGACCAGCTCTTCGAGCGGCCTGCCGAGCCATTCCTTTCCAAGGCCTTCCGCAGAAACCGCGGTTATGTAAATCTCCATGTAATCGAGCATCTCCTGCAGCAGCTCCTCTTTCTTGTGCCACAGCGGAGAGTAGGAGACGATGCCGAGCCTTTCGCATATCCTCTCGAATCTCCTGCGCTGGAACTCGCTCGCGACCGCGCCCGTGACCAGCCCCTCCGCCTTTGTTTCACGCAGCGCTTCCGTCAATTTTTCCTCCCAGTTTTTCTCCGTTGCTTCGATTATTTCCTGCTCAAGCCCCATCGCTTCGGCCTGCAGCTTCGTAAAACCGATATTTGGATGATGGAACATCTCGGAATAGGGTTCGGGCCTCACCGTAAGCAGCATGGGCTCGAAACCCTGCGCCAGGGCCCAGAATACGGCGAATGCGCTGTCCTTTCCTCCTGAAAACAAGCATGCGACCCGCATGAAATATAATCATGCACCCTGGAATATAAAACATGCTGAAAGCGGTACTTTTCGACCTGGACGGCACGATATACAAAGGCGAGACTGCGATAGCCGGAGCGGATGATGCGCTTGGGAAGCTCAGGAAAAGAGGAATCCGGGTTTTCTTCATAAGCAACGCGGCAACGGAAAGCAGGGCCGGGGTCGTGAAAAAACTGGCGCGGATGGGAGTGCGCTCTTCGGAAAAAGAGGTATACAACGCCACATATGCGACTGCAAAATGCATAAAAGAGAATTTCCGCGGAAAGCGCGTCTTTTGTTTCGGGGAGAAGGGGATGAAGGAGGAGTTCGCGAAGCACGGGATAAAAATCGTTGATGACGAACGGGCGGAAGTGGTTGTCGTCGGCCTTGACCGGACAATCGATTACGATAAAATCGCGGTGAGCTGCAACGCGATACGCAACGGGGCTGTTTTTATCGCGACGAATGAAGATGCCCTATTTCCAGTGGAAGACGGATACCTTCCGGGCGCGGGCGCGATGGTTGCCGCGGTTGAAAGGTGCACGAGGGTGAAGCCGTTTGTGATAGGAAAACCCGGACCGTATTTCGCGGAGCTCATCATCAGGGAGAACAAGCTTGGAAAAAAGGAGATGCTCATAGTCGGTGACATGCTTGAAACGGACGTAAAGTTCGCGAAGAACACGGGAATAAAATCGGTGCTGGTCCTCACGGGCATGACGAAAAGGAAGGATTTGAAAAATGCTGCGGAAAGGCCGGATTATGTACTGCATTCCATCGCGCAGCTTCCATCGCTTGTTGAAAAACTCAGTCGTCCATGAGATCCTTTATTATCTTGCTCGTCTCTTCCTCAGCGCTCTTTTCGCCGGCCTCGGCCTCGCTCGCTTCCTGGGGCTGCGCTTCTGATTGTGCAGATGGTTGCGAGAACATGTCCAGCGCGGATGCATCCGGCATGCCTACCGCATTTGCAGCCTGCGGCTGTTCCGCCGGCAATTTTTCAACTATGGCGAAATCGAGCTGGATGGTGTTCCTGCAGCTCTGGCATTTTCCAGCCGCGCTGAGCTCGGTCAGGTCGAAATTCCCGTTCATGTAAACCGTGATTTCGCTGCCGCACCCCGAACATTTTATCGACCTTTTGTAATCGGCCATACTGATCGCCGCATCGATTACGCAGGGAGAAATTAAAAACGTTTACTAGAAGAGGATGCTCTCTATTTTACCAGCTCGACATCGCCATTTTCCGAAACGAGCGCTATGCCGTTCTTTTCGTTTTTCTTCACTACCTTGAGAAGCTCGTCGCACCTGTTGAAAACATGCTTTGCGGTTTCGTCAATACTGCCTGAATCGAACGGCTGCATGGTTGCTCCGACGTCGAGAAGCCCTATGGAGCAGGTGACGCCGATTTCCTTTTCTCCGGCCGGTACCCGCGTTTCACCCACTTCCTTCTTTATGCGCTTGGCTATGCGAAGGACATTCTCGTGCGTGATGTCTTCCAAAATGATTACGAATTCCTCCCCGCCCCATCTTGCGATGGTGTCCGGCTTGCGGCCCTGCTCCGGCCTGCGCACCGAATTCTCTATCGCCCTTGCTGTCGCACCCAGAAGAGCGTCTCCGGCAAGATAGCCGTGCTGGTCGTTTACTGATTTGAAATTATCAAGGTCGATGAGGAGGACGAAAACGCTCTTTTGTGAGCCCCGGGACCGCTCCTTTACGATGCTGCGGAGGCTTGCCTTCAGGTCTATCTCGAAATCCCCCTTCCTGTGGAAGGATGTGATAGCGTCGTATTTTTGCATGGATATGAAGCCGAGCTGGGCGCCGAGTCCCATCGCGGTTTTTATGGAGAAAAACGCCTTTCCAAAACCGCTTTTCTGCGACCCTTTGCACCTGAGGTCTCCTTCCAGGATCAAAACACCGCAAGGCTTGTGTTTCTCCCGATAGTAAAACGGAATAAACGCCATATCGTCCATCAGTATGTTCCTCTTAGTCACGTGCAGGTCCCCGGCATTGCTTTCGATGTTGAGATTCTTGACTATCAGGTCCGTGCCCTCCCTGTGGTCTCTGAACCGCGGTTTCTTATCCAGATAAGCCCTCAAGGCAGGGTCATTCGTGTCTGTTATGGGCTGCCTCTTGTCCAGCGATTCTGTTTTCACGTTCCCGTTCATGGTGATGGTAAGATGGTGCGATAGGATGGTTTTGGGCCGGCTGCTGCCCTTAACTCTTCCGGTCAGGTAAATAGAGCACCTGGATACGTGATTGAATGTCCTGCTAAGCAGCTCGAAAAGATAACCCGAGAGGCTGCCGAAGTCCTCGCTTGCAAATCTGCCGACGAGCCACGCGGCCTTGTAGCTGGCGCTGTCTGGCTGGAGGTCGCCGGCTTTAACCTCCAGCGAACCGTGCAGTTTTATGCCATAAGTCTTCAGCAGTTTGGTGCTTTCGCTGGTGCGCTGATCGAGAAGTCCTTCATGCCTTACCGCCTTTTTGCGGAAAGCGCCGCCTCCCGATGCCTTGTCCTGGCACAGTAATTGGATATCCTTTTGGCTAGGGTCTTTGAAACTGTTCATGTTCCACTCTGGCCTCCTGATTTATATTATGGTTTTGGGAGTTTAAAAATGTTTCTAATTCGTTCCTATTTTCCCTTCAGGCGCCGGGTATTCCGCATTAAGCTCGTCCGAATGCCTTAGGAGCACCTTGTGGATTCCCGAGCCGTACTGCATCGCCTGCTTCCTCCGCTTCACCGCGAGAGAGGGCACCTGCAGGAGCGCTGCGGCTTCCCTGAGCAGGCCTTTCTTAAGTTCGCGCTCCTCCATGCGCTTTTCGAGCGGAACCGAGAACGCGAAATCCGCGAGCTTCCGGTTGTGGAACGGAAACCTTGCGTCTATCGAGAACTTCCTGCATACCCTCTTTATCCATCCGATTTCGCGGTGTTCGAGCGTGCCGAATTCCTCCCTGAGCTGCGCGTCGAGGTCTTTTCCCTCCCCGAAATCGCTGTAATAGCGGGTATACCCCACGAAAAGCTCTTCCGCACCGCTTCCGAAAAGCATGCAAGAATGCTTTTTCTGCGAGGCGCGCTCGGCGATTGCGTAGACGGGCACGAGAAGCTCGACCTTTAGCAGCTTGTCCGGCACTATCCGGTAGCATTTGCCGTACAGGTCAAGTATTTCCTTCTCGCCAAGCATGGCTTTTTCAAGCGGAAGGCTTAGTTCTGCTGCGATTTTTTCCGCATATTCCATGTCGGGCGAGCCTTCCATTCCCGCGACATAAAGCTCGACGTCCGCTGCTCCCCCCGCCACCTTCGCTATGAGCGTCGAGTCTATCCCTCCTGAAAACGAGATTGCCACGCGCTCCTCGAGCGTTGCGAGAACTGCGTCCCTGAGAAGCGCTGAAAGTTCTGGTATCATATAGAATCGCTGATGGAGTATTGGTTGGCCTGTTTTTAATTCCTTTATTCTTTTTTCGTAAGCTTCACGAACCCTACTCCGAGCAGCAGGAGTATGAATGCCGCGCTCGAGCCCGGGCAGGGGCTTTCAATCTCGCCGCAGCCCATCGCCGCCCTCTTGACGCATTCATCCGACGCCGCATAACAGACGCCTAGCGAGCCCTCCTGGCAGTCCGCCTTGTCGTTGCCCGTGCCGTACTGGGCCGCGCAGGACGAAAGCTCATCCGCGCACGAATCCACCGCAGGGCATTGGCCCGCGGCGTACTTTCCGCTCATTATCGGATAGGATGTGCTGACGCAGCTTATTCCGGACGCCCTGAACGAATTCGAGCAGGACTGGTCTATCTTGCCGTTTGCGTCGAATTGGCAGTTGGCGCATGCACTTGCATACGACTTTGCCGAGCAATCCATGGCAGCGTTGACGGCACCTGCAAAAAACAGAATCCCAAAAACCAGAATTATCGCGATCCGTGTCATGCCCATGTTTCTTCTCTAAGTATTTAAATCTTTCCGAATAAACTTCTTATCTATGGGTTCTGAATATGATAAGATGCTCGACGAGCTTTACGCAAAGCTTCCCGAGAAAACCACGCACACCGAGCGCTTCGAGATGCCCAAATTCGATTATTTCGTTGAGGGGAACAGGACG
>JACCLJ010000053.1 GCA_013425425.1 Microcaldota archaeon | reverse complement strand
CCGACCTACGTGTGAACTAAGCAGATATGCTCGCAGGACTGCAAAACAATATTCTTTTATCTTTTGTTTTCCTTTTCTTATCATGAATATTAGATTCGGGCCTGCCGGAATACCGATACAATGCAAGGGAAACAGCACGCTTGAGGGCGTGCAATGCTGCAGGGAGCTCGGCCTTGAAGCGATGGAAATGGAATTCGTGCAGGGGGTAAAGCTAAAGGCAAAGAACGCCGTTGAGATAGGCAAGGTTGCCGAAAAGCTTGACATCTCGCTCTCGTCGCACGCACCATATTTTGTGAATTTCTGCTCGGTCATAAAGGAGAAGCAGGATACCACCCTGAGGAATATTTATGAAGCGGCGAAGATAACCCATGCCGCAGGCGGGCGCATAACGGTTTTCCATCCGGGATATTACCAGAAGCTGACGAAAGAGGAGGCGTACGAGATTGCGAAGAGAAGCCTGCGGGGTGCGTGGGAGAAGATACACGGCGAGGGGATAAAAATCGCGCTCGGCGCGGAAACCGTCGGGAAGCGCTCCCAGTTCGGTGGATTCGACGAAGTGATACGCCTTTCGCAGGAGCTGGATTTCGTCGAGCCGGTGATAGATTTCGCGCACATGCACGCGCGGGGGGACGCCGTGCTGAAGGGTGAGAACGATTATCGCGTGATTTTTACGAAGCTTGAGAAGCAGCTTGGCGATTATGTGAAGCATTTCCATTCGCATTTTTCGGAGATAGAATACACCGGGAAGGGGGAGAGGAACCACATCCCGCTCGGAACGAAAAACGTCCCGCCGTTCAAGCCGCTGATGAAAGTGCTTGCGGAAAACGGCTATTCCGGCGTGATAATATGCGAGAGCCCGAAGCTTGACCTGGACGCATTGAAGATGCAGGCGGAGTACCGCGCATTGCTGAAAAAGAGGCCTTGAGATGCCGGAAGACCCACTGCTCGTCGAGTATCTTGAGGAATCCGCCGCGTTCCTCTCGCAGAAAAAAAAGAGGCTGCGGGAGCTGAGCAGGGAATACCGCGAGGTGTACGACAAGCAGATAAGGGAGGAAATGGAGCAGGTCAGGAGCGGGATACGCAGGAAAAAAACGGAAATCGTCGAGACGCTTTACGAAAATGTGGATGAGCTGAGGCACCTGAAGAAATATTTTCCCGAGCTTCTGGAAATTTTCATGGAGGACGAAAGCATAGGCGCGATAATGAGGAAAAAATCATTTCTTTTCGAGAATCTGAAGCAGCTGGGCGACAAGGAAGCCCGGGAAAAACTGAACATCATACGCATGGAGAGGAGGCAGCTCAGGGATGCAAAAAAATTCCTGCACAGGTGGACGGGAACGATAAGCGGGAAACAGCTCGGCGCCACCTACACGATATTGAAGGATGCGGTAAAGGGCACGGTCGACAAGGAAGAGGCGGAGGAGATAGTCGGGCGCGCGGATGCGGAGAAGAGGAAAAAGGGATGGATGGTGCTGATAAACAGCCAGCTTGCCGCAGGGCCGCTGAACGCGCTTCTCGGAAAAAAGAGGATGCTCGAGCTTGCGGTGGTTGAAAAGACGAAGGCATACGAAGCGGCGAAGGGGCGCGGGACTTCCGCGGAATATTCCGCGAAGAAGAATCTTGAGGCGCTCGGGAGCGAGAAGAGCCATGCCGAAAAGATGATAAAGCACATCCTTCTTACGAACCCGGATTTCGTTTCCGCATTGAAAAAGAGCAAGGGATGGTCCCTGGGAAAAAAGGACCCGATGAAGGAGATTGCCGAGGGTATACCGATAAGAAGGATACGCGAGAAGGTGTGGCTTGAGAGGATGAGGAAACGGATTTCCTGATCAGAGGGAAGCGAGTTCTTTTTCTATCTTCGCCTTCAGGGTGCGCCTCGTTTCCGGGGATTTGCTGACGAAAGCCTCGAAAAAATTGCCCAGAAGCTGCCTTGTCTTCTTTTTGTCCAGCGAATACGCTTTTTTCATGAAACGCTCGCTCTGGGGGTCGTCTACAAGGAGGTAGCACACCGCAAGGAAAAAATTCCCTTCCACGCTGCTTGGATTGACTTCCAGAAGCTCCCTGAACGCCCGTATTGCCTCGTCTATTTCGAGAAGCTCCATGTAGGCCATGCCGCGCAGCCAGAGGTATTCGGGCTTTTTGCTTAGAGAAACCGCCCGTTCAAGATATTCCTGCGCGGTTTCGTGGTTTTTGAGCTTGACGGCGAGGATTGCCAGGAGGTACCACAGCCGGTCGTTTTCCCTGTCCTCGCTTATAAGGCGGTTAAGCAGCCTGCCGGCTTCGTCGTATTTCCCGGCGGATATGAGATTTCTGGCCCTCTCGAACTCCCCCATGACGATAAATAGCCGTAGGTAGGTTTATAAAGAGTTCTCTCCATATTATATTATCGTAAGTGGAAAGATGTGGTAGTATGAAAGAGGGCTTAATCGCGGAGAAAAAATACGAAAAACCGGCGAAGGAAGTGGAGCTTCCGGAAAGGATTGAAAAACCGGCTTACCACCCTGTTGAAACGCTGTCAAGAATGGCCGAGAACGCGGCAAGGAAATCCGAATCGGCGTATTTCAAGCCAGGCGACGCGGACATGCACCTCAAAATCGCTGCGAATGCGGACAAGCTCGCAGAATGCCAGACGCCCATAGGAAGCAGGTTTTATCAGATTCTCAAAGCGATACGCGAGTAGGAAAAGACAGGGCCGAAAAAGCATAAAAGCAGTTAAAAGCGTTATCGTTGAAAAGCTCTTCATGCCTGCTGAGAGCACGGAACAAACAATAATCGGCACCATCAGGATAACCCCTGAACCGTCGCAGGCCGTTTTCGCACTGGAAGCCGCGCTTAACCTGCTGGAGGCGGCAAAAAGCGAGATAGGCGAAAAAAGATATGAAGACGCCTATGGCGATTCTAAAAACGCCATAATGATGGCCGCCGCGGCCATAATGTACAATGACGGATATGTTGCGAATACCCCGGAAGGCGCCTACGGGTTCATGGAAAAGAAGTACGGAAGGGCCCAGCTCGTCAGGGAATGGAAGAGCGTGGATATGGACTCTCCGGAAAACAGGGGGGCGATAGCGCGCATTGCGGAGGCACTCGGGCTTGGCAGGAAAAAAGAGATGGAGGCCGAACTGGGGGCAAGGAAGGCCCTGTCGCTCGCAGAGGTTTTCATAGAATCGGCAAGAACGATAGTGATGTCGGGCATGGTGCCTGCATGGGCGAGTGCACGAAAGGGATGAGGAATCACAATGGATGTCGATAAGAAAGAGCTCAGGAAGAAATTCTCCGAAGACTGGAAAAAGCACTACCTGCTCGAAGCGCTTGTCAGCAGGGGCTACAAAAGGCAGAAGTGCGGCAAATGCGGGAGGATGTTCTGGAGTATCGAACCGCGGCAACTCTGCGCGGATGCCGGATGCATAGGCTTCCAGTTCATAGGGGATACTCCCGTAAAGAAAAAGCTCGGCTATATAGACACGTGGAAGCTCATAGAGAAGTATTTCACCTCCAACGGCCATGGATACGTTAAGCCGTATCCGACGGTTGCGAGATGGAGGGACGATTTGTATTTCACGATAGCGAGCATAAACGATTTCCAGCCGTATGTCGTCAACGGCGAGCTCGAGCCGCCCCATAACCCGCTGATAGTCCCCCAGCCGTGCATACGCTTTCCCGACCTTGCCAATGTCGGCGTGACCGGTTCGCATTATACGAATTTCGTCATGATAGGGCAGCATTCCTTCAACACTAAAAAGACCGGATTATTCTACTGGAAAAACGAGGCGATAGAGCACGACCTGAGCTACCTGAAGGCCCTGGGCATCCCTGAAAAGGAGATAGTCTTCCAGGAGGACGTCTGGGCAGGCGGGGGGAATTTCGGCCCCTCGATGGAATATTTCGTCCGCGGGCTTGAGCTTGGCAACTGCGTTTTCATGCAATACGAAGTCACGCCTTCGGGAAACAGGGAACTCAAAACCAAGGTCATAGACATGGGCGCCGGCCTGAGCAGGCTGTCGTGGATAACGTCCGGCGACCTCATGAGCTATGATGCGGTATTCGGCGACGTCATAAAGAGGATGAAGAAAAAGGCCGGCATCGAAATCGACCCGAAACTCATGCTTAAATTCTCGAAGATAGCGGGGAGCCTGAATATAGACGAGGTGGAGGATATAGAGATCGAGAAGGAGCGCGTTGCCAAATCGCTGGGCATGGCGAAGGAGGAGCTGTTCGGAACGCTGGAGCCGCTGCAGGCCCTTTATGCGAGCGCCGACCATCTTTGCACCCTGCTTTTCACCGTCACGGACGGCATGCTTCCGAGCAATTCAGGCGGCGGATATAATCTCAGGATGATTCTCAGGAGGGTTTTCGGATTCTCAGAAAGGCACGGGCTGGAAATGGATTATGCTGAAATAATAAACGGCCATGCGGAGCACCTGAACTATATATTCCCGCATCTGAAGGAGGGTGTCGGAACCACCATTGACATCGTGGAAGAGGAGAAGAAAAAATATGCCGCGACAAAGGAAAAGGCGCGGACCATAGTCGCCGGCCTCGTGAGCAGGGCCAAGAAGGACATGGGCGCCGTCAGCAAAAAGGAGAGGGAATCGGCAGGTGCGGTGGGCAGCGATGAACTCATAGTCATGTATAAAAGCAATGGCATTCCCCCGGAATATATAATAGAGGTTGCAAGGGAAAACGGCGTTTCGGTGAAGATGCCGGGCAATTTCTACGAGCTCGTTAGGGCAGGGGAGGGAGAAACCAGGAAGGAGGAGGAAAAGAAAAAAGTGCTGGTTTCAGAGCTTCCGGAATTCCCGAAGACAAAGCTCCTTTATTATGAGGAAACAGGAAAATTTGGTGCGAAGGTTCTGGGGGTCGTAAAGGACAGGTACGTGGTTCTCGACAGCAGCGCGTTCTATCCGGAAGGCGGAGGCCAGGTTGCGGACAGCGGAACGATAAACGGCGTTCCGGTCGTCCATGTGTCGAAGGCTGCGGGCGTCGTCCTGCACGAGGTAAAGGATGCATCCAAATTCAGGAAGGGGGCGGACGTGAAATGCGATGTGGACATGGAAAGGAGGAAAACGATAACGAGGCACCACACATGCGTTCATCTTCTCAATGCGGCGTGCAGGGAGATCCTCGGGCAGCACATCTGGCAGGCTGGCGCATACAAGGACGAGCACAAGGGCCAGCTGGATGTCACGCATTACAGGCGAATAACGAATGAGGAGATAGAAAGGATAGAGAAAAAGGTCAACGAATACGTAATGAGGAACATGCCGATAAAAATAGAAGTCCTTCCAAGGAACAAGGCGGAGGGGAAGTACGGCTTCAGGCTTTACCAGGGCGGCGTCGTGCCGGGAAAGGAACTCCGCATAGTAAGCATGGGGGACATCGACCATGAGGCATGCGGCGGAACGCACCACATGATAAGGAGCACGGGCGAGATCGGCGCATTCAAAATCGTCAAGAGGGAAAGCGTGCAGGACGGCGTTGAGAGGCTGACGCTTAAGGCGGGCAACGTCGCTATGGAATATATGCAGGAGAGGGACAGGATGATCCGGGATGCTGCAGGCGCCCTGAGCGTTTCCGATTCCGAGCTCGTCAGGAGCGTGGAAAGATTCTTCACGGAATGGAAGCAGCAGAGAAAGAAGATGGAGGAGCTGGGCGAATTGGTCATGTCCAGCGAGGCGAAGAGCATTGCCATGGAATGCATGGCCGGAAAGCCGGTCGTGAAGATAGTGGACGTCGATATCCAGCTTCTGAGGAAACTCGCGCAGGAACTCGGGAAAGAGGAAAAATGCGCAGCATGCATAATCAACAAGCAGGGCGACGCGGTATGCGTCTGCGGCGCCAAATCGCAGTATAAGGCAAAGGACATGATGGCCAGGGCGATAGCGGAATTGGGCGGAAACGGCGGCGGAAGCGACAGGATCGCGTCCGGCAAGGTAAAGAAGGCATCGCTGTTCAGGCTATAGAAGAGACGGTTTTTTCAGGAATTCGAATTTTCCGGGATTGCTGTGGAATTCGCGGAGGATATCCGTGCAGCTGAAGCCGTATCTGCCGTTCATCTCTTTCGGCCGTATCCGTTCCATTTTGCCTATGAAATAATTCGTGTTGTGGACAAGCGCGCCGTTTTCCATATAATAGTATGCGGCTCCGCGGTTCGTTTTGAAAATCCTGTAATCGGATTCGAAATCATCAGCGACGAGATTCCCCAGCAGGAGCTTTTCATTGCCGGGATTTATGGAAACGTGGCAGTGGTTCGGCGGGATGAGGAGGATGTCTCCCTTCTTCGCATCGATGACCGAAACGTCCGTTCCCTTGCTCCTTGATTCCGTCTGCAGTATGAAAACGGCGTTTCCTTCAAGCACCTGGTATATTTCCGGATAGGTTAGTTTGCCTTCCGCAATCGGATGGCAGTGGCCGTAGGTCTTTGCGCACTCCCCCATGATTTTTTTGCCCGGGATTAAAGTGATGTCGTAGCGCAGGCCGTTTTTTCCATCGATGTTCCTGAACATGTAATACATTATTATGTCGCCGTGCTTTTCCACTTCGATGTCATTAAGCATGACGTCCCCCAGCTCGGAAAGCTTCCTTACGGACGGAGCATGGTCCCTGCCGTCCACAAAGAGTTTCGGGCCGGAAAGCTCTATGTGCAGCGGATTACTGTAAATCGTTTCCACGTTCAATGGCCCCCTTCAGCTTTATCAGCTCGATCCGCCTTTCCATCGGCTTCTTGGCAACCAGCTTCTGCCTTTCGAATTTATACAGGAGAAGCTTAAGGAAAATCAAGAACTCCCTTTCCCTTATGCCGTGCGTATCAAAATCCCTTTCAAGATGCTCGATTGTTTTTATGCTTCCCACGAGAAAGGAGAGGTCGAGATATTCCGAACCATCCATGCCGGACATGAAACCGTGCAGGATGTGCCTCACAAGCCCGACTTTTTTTCTGAGCCGTTTTATGTTCCTCGCCCCGTTCAGCCCCGTGTCTACCGTCATAAGAAGATGCGCCAGTGATTGCCAGTCTTCGTTGGCAAGGCTGTTTGTGAGGGCGGCTGATTCGTGCATGGGTGGGGTTATCTCCGATGATGTTTTAAAATATTTGTTCGTGTGTTCTATAGCTTATGCGCCGAGGTCGTTTTGGCTTTGGCCAAATCCCTCGTCTCATATCCATTCGCCGAGGTCGCATAAAGCATCGAACTGCGTTCGAAATTTGCCCGCGGTTCGCGTGCAATCCGGTAGTGCGTCGGACAATTAACTGGACGAATCTCGAACCGGATAACGGGAAAACCGATCCCTCTGGGATTGCAGGTTCAAATTGCGCTTTTTAGTAAAAAGCGCCCAAAAACGGGCATGCTAAAACGCATGAAAATCCTGCCCTCGGCGATTATAGTCATCTGGGTTCTTTCTCAGGTGGGTACAAAGATAGGGCACATACGAGAAGCACGGGTAGCCCTTCTTGCAGGGGTAACAAAGCCCGGTCAAATGTGCAGGACTTAAGTAACCTTTTGTCTTCGGTTTTTCCGATGGCAAAACGTTAACGAAAAGCCGTGAGGTCTTCCTCATGCTCTCGTGAAATCCTGTGGCTTAGTGCCTTCGAAGGTTCAAATCCTTCCCCCTGCATAATATTTTCTTTTTCTATTTTAACATTCAGTTCCACCTTAAACCACAACATTTATAAACAGTTTCAGACATATATAATAACATGAACAGAATGGCAAAAATGGAATTTGAACTCCAGCGGATGAGGGATGCAGTCGTATCCACGAGTCCGGCTTCTGTTCTGAATAATATTTTTGACAAATACGCAGGAAAGGGCCTGGGCGGGCAGGAGAGAAACATCAGGCCGGTTTTGTCAGAAAGTTCGAGCATCAGCAGCCTCGTAAAGAGCTATACCCGGAGGATGTATTCCGGACGGATGGCAGTAAGAAGCCCAGTGGGAATAGCAAGAACCGCGGATATTCCGAAACAGGAGTACAGGCCCGTAGATTCCAGCTGCGATGCCAGCATGGGAACAAGAGATGTGTTGCATCCGCACTTCCAGATAATGCGGAAAATGCCGTAGAGAGGGAAGAAATATGCGGGTTGGGGCGCTTCACAACCTTTAAAAAGTCTTTTTCCCATATTCAATTTACAACTTTTAGGGTATAATTCGAATCTTGAAGCGAATAAAAACCGAATATTAATACTCTGAAAAAAGGTGGGAATATGGCAAAACAAATGTCAGGTGAACAGATGTATGTGCTTCCGGAAGGGGCGCAAAGGATACTGGGCAGGGATGCGATGAGGATAAACATCGCCATAGGGTATGCGGTGGCTAACATAGTCAAGACCACGCTCGGCCCGAAGGGAATGGACAAGATGCTCGTAAGCGACCTTGGTGACATAGTCATAACAAACGATGGCGCCACGATTCTCGACGAGATGAATGTTGACCATCCCGCAGCGAAGCTGATGGTCGAGGTTGCAAAGACGCAGGACAAGGAGGTAGGCGATGGAACGACCACTTCCGTTGTAATAGGCGGAAACCTCCTTAAGAACGCGGGAACGCTTCTTGAGCAGGGAATCCATCCGACAACGATTATCAAGGGATACGAAGTGGCAGAGCAGGAAGCCATGAAGATTCTCGAAAGGATAAGCAAGGACGTCACCCCGGAAGACGCAAAAACCCTGAACAGGATAGCAATGATTTCGATGGGTTCAAAGGGAGTCGGAAGCGAGGAGGAGAAGACCAAGATAGCGAATATCGTTGTAACGGCGCTGAAGCAGGTGGCCGAGAAGAGGGATGGCAAGTACGTCGTTGATTCGGATTTCATCCAGATAGAGAAAAAAGCAGGCGGAGATGTGCTGGACACCGAACTCATAAACGGCATAATCGTTGACAAGGAGATCGTCCATGCCGGGATGCCAAAGACGATAAAGGCGGCGAAGATAGCGCTTATTGATTCTGCGCTCGAAATCGAGAAGACCGAAACCGATGCCAAAATCGAGATAACCTCGCCTGAGCAGATGGAATCCTTCCTCAAGCAGGAGGAGAAGATGCTCAAGGAGATGGTTGGAAAAATACAGAGGTCCGGTGCTACCGCCGTATTCTGCCAGAAGGGAATAGACGACCTTGCGCAGCATTACCTGGCCAAGATGAAGATAATGGCGGTAAGACGCGTCAAGAAGAGCGATATGGAAAAACTGGCAAGGGCGACGGGTGCGAAGGTTGCATCCAGCCTTGACGACCTGAACGAGAGCGACCTCGGGAACGCAGGCCTTGTGGAGGAAAAGAAGGTAGGCGGCGAGGCGATGGTTTTCGTAAGGGAGTGCAAGGATCCGAAGAGCGTTTCCATATTCGTGCGCGGCGGAACGGAGCATGTCGTGAGCGAGGTTGAAAGGGCTGTGAAGGACGCCATAGGCGCTGTGGGCGCAACCATCGAATACGGCAAATACGTCGTAGGAGGCGGAAGCGCGGAGATGGCGATAAGCTCTGCCTTGCAGGACTATGCGATAAAGGTGGGGGGCCGCGAGCAGCTTGCGATACAGGCATTCGCAGAGGCGCTTGAAGCGATTCCGAAGGCGCTTGCGGAGAATGCGGGCATGGACGCGATAGACACGCTCGTTACCCTCAGAACCAGGCACAAGGCAAGCAAGGAAGGAAACAGCTATGGTGTCGATGTCCTGAGAGGAAGGGTTGACGACGTTGAGAAAATCGGCGTTCTTGAGCCTGCAAAAGTGAAAAAGCAGGCGATAAGCTCGGCAACCGAAACCGCAAGGCTCATCCTGAGGATTGACGATATAATCAGTTCGAGAGGAAAATCAGGCGGAATGCCTCCCGGCGGAATGGGCGGTCCGGGCGGAGAAATGGGAATGGATTAGTTCCCTGGTTTTTTTCTTTTTATTTTATCTTCTTTTTCTTACGCCACGCTTTTCTGAAAGTTAACTGTTTTGTTAACCTTCGCCACCTGCCCCTGCGCGCCCGCATAAACCTGCATTTTCCATTTTTAGCAACATTTATAAAACCTTCCGCACACAATTAAATATACAAAAAGTGATATTTATGGGTATGAGAGAGAAGAAAAAACCGGAAAGGAAAGGCGAGAGAGATAACACTTCTAAACCTCCGGAGAAACAGTTTGGGAACCGAATGGTAGAAGATAAACCTAGGCTGGAGAGCGATACTGAGAAAGCGAATAGGATACTTCGTGCATATAGACCTAGCGATAAAGGCAATGAAGCCAAGAAACAGTGGGATAGTCTTACATCTGAAGAAAAAACAAGGATGATTAAAAGAACCGAGGAAGGAATTTTGAGTATAACTCCAGAAAGCACAAAAAAAGAACTTGCAAGGCGCTTGGGAAAGGATGTTTCAGATTTGACTATCCAGGACTTTGAAGATTCACTCTATGACCATCCGCCCATAGAGCTAGAAGCTAGCGCGATTTGTAGGTTGGTTAAAGAGCGTTTTAAAGAAGAGAGCTCAGAAAAACCAGAAGAGCCTGAAGTGGAAATACCGCAGAAGCTTTTAGACTTTCTAAGAAACAGAATGGCGCCAGAAGAACTTGTAGAGCGGCTGAAGCCGTGGAGGGAAGACCCCCTTACCCCAAAGGACGGCGGTGAGATAATTCATTCGAGATCCGGCCTACCAATAAATAAGCCAGGATTCAGCCCATCAACATCTGATGATATCAAGCTACGGTCAGAATACTATAAAGAGAGAGACTGGAGACTAGCATCAGAAAAACCAGAAGAGCCTGAGCAGAAAGCAAAACCAAAAACTACTGAGGAAAAGTTCGACGACTTCATGAACGAGAAGTCTAAATAGATTTCCTGATAATTTCAATCAATTCTTTCTTTTTTCTTTCCAGTTTTTCCTTGTCCTTGTATTCCATTGTAAGCCGTACTATTGGTTCTGTTCCTGACGCTCTTATGAGGAACCAGCCATCTTGTTCATCGACGCGGATGCCATCTTCATCATTGACTTTTCCTTCTGTCTTTATCTGCGATTTTATTTTTTCCATGGACTCGCGCTTGTTTTTTGCAGGGAATTTGTCGCGGTGGATGGGATACGTCTTATACCTTTTCTTAAGCTCGGAGAATTTTCCTTTCTCCAGATAAATCTCAAGGAATTTCGCTGCTGCAAGGATGGCATCGGGAAGATGGACGCCCTGCTGGTAGATGTATTCCCCGCACGGCTCTCCTCCAAAAACCGCCACGTCCCGCTCGAGCGTCTCGCCTACATAGACGCTGCCCACGGGAGTGACGATCAACTCGCCTCCGTTGCTTTCAACCGTCTCGCGGATGAGAAGCGAGGATTCGGTTGTGGAAACTATTTTCCTGTTTTTTGATTTCGCAAGCTCGTGCTCAATCATCATGGAAAGCTGGACGTCGAACGGAATCATCTCGCCTTTTTCGTCGATGATTACGCACCTGTCCGCATCGCCGTCATGCGCTATCCCGAAATCCGCCTTGGTTTCAACTATCTTTTTGGAAAGCCCCTCAAGGTTCTTCGCATTCGGCTCGGACGGGCGGGAAAACGCTTCGAGCGAATCGTTGATGCTTATCACATCGCAACCGAGTTCGCGGAACAACGAGGGCGTAATGACTGCACCCGAACCATTTGAGTCGATAACGATTTTGGGTTTTTTGTTTTTCGGGATGCTTACGAGCGATTTTACGGATTCCTTGTGCTTTGCGATGAAGGAATTGTCGGTTATGAGCCTGCCCGTGCCGTCCCACGAAGCGAGGCGGACCTCCTTTTTTTTGTATTTCGCTTCCACTGCCCTCTCGTCGCTTTTTCCGATTTCCATGCCGTTGCTGATGAATTTCAAACCGTTGTATTCCGGAGGATTGTGGGATGCGGTAATCATCATGCCCTTTATCCCCCTGGTTTTTGCCGCAAAAGCGACCGTGGGTGTGGGGACGATGCCGAGGTCTATGGCATCCGATCCTGCTGAAGTTATGCCGGAAAAAACCGCATGGGCGAGCGGCAGGCCGGTTTTCCGAATGTCCCTTCCGACAGCAACATCGCAATCGGCGAAGATGTTTGAAACGATAATCGCGAGCTTTTCGTCGATTTCGCTGCCGTAAAGCCCCCTGATTCCTGAAGTGCCGAACATTAGAAAGAAAATCGTATCGAAACCTATTTATTATTATTTATCTCTATTAAATCAAAATTGAGGTGGTGTTTTGGCAGCCATAGACGATGTTTTGAAATATATAGCTACAAATGAAATAAGATGGATAGACCTCCAGTTCTTTGCGGTGGATGGAACGATTCACAGGGTCAGCATTTCCAACAGGAAGATAGAGGAGGACACGTTCGGCAAGGGCGTGCATGCCGCGAACCTTGACGATGTTTTCGGAAAAAGCGCCCAGGGCGAATTGGTGCTTCTCCCCGATCCGGACACCCTCGCAAGGATTCCGTGGGAACCTGCAACCGTAAGATTCCTTTGCGACGTGGTCGCCATGCCTGAAAAGGAGAGGTTCCTGAAGGATTCGAGATACGTGGCTGAGCGCATGGAAACCAACCTGAGCGCCGCGGGAATCGCATACTCGAAGCTCGGAACGGAAGTCGACTGCCACATACTTGATACCGTAACGGTGGACAGGACCGCCCCGGGCAGGGGGGTGGGCGCGCTTCTGGACTCGAGGGAAGCATTCTGGGGGCCATCCCCGCTTTCAAACAAGGCCGGAGCATATGCAGCCCAGCCGTTTGATTCGCTCTATTCGGCAAGGTGCCAGGCGTCCGAAACGCTCGAAGACAGCTTCGGCATAATGGTGGACGGGCACAGGCACGGCAAATCGCCTACCGCGCAGCAGACCTTCGACCTTGCAGAAAGGGGATTGAAGGCAGCGGCGGACGGCCTTAACACATTCAAATTCGTCCTGAGGAACCTGGCTACTGCGGTTAACGCTTCATGCACCTTCATGCCGTATCCGATAGAGGGGGAAAAGGGCAACAACCTCAAGATAGCTACCAGCCTCTGGAAGACGGCTGACAACAATATATTCTACGACCCGAAGGATGATTATGCGCAGATGAGCCAGATGGCAAGGTACTACATAGGCGGCCTTCTGGAGCATAGTCCGGCACTCTCGCTATTCACCGCCCCGCTGCCGAATTCCTACAAGAAGATGGCTGCGGAGCCGAAGGTGGTCGGATGGAGCGCAACCGACAGGAACGCCATTGTTACCGTTCCGTATGCGAAGAAGAACACGAAAGACACCAAGAGGATCGTCTATGCCGGAGCGGACCCGTCTGTAAACGCCTATCTCGCGTATGCCGCCGTTGTGGCCGCGGGCCTGGATGGCATGAAGAGCAAGATAGACCCCGGCGACCCGACCGAAGAGGAGAAGGAAGGCAGGAAGAAGAGGATCACGAAGGAACTGCCCACAAGCCTCTATGAGGCAATCGAGGCGCTGGAAAGCGACACCAAGTTCATAAAAGGCGTCATCCCGCCGGAGCTTCTCGAAGACTACCTGGACCTCAAGCTGAGGCAGCACAAGGAGGACAGGAAAGCGATAAGCATGCAGGACCACAAGAACTACTACAACATATAAGCGGCAATTTTTTCTTTTTTTTTATTTATTTCTTTTTCAATTCTCTTTCTACTTCATGCCGTTCCCATGGATAGATTATCCATGCAGTGGTCACCGCGACGAAATAATCCGGCTTCAGGATTGAATGCGGCTTGAAATGGATTGTCGCGGTCTTTATTTCCTTCGCCCCTTTCCTGTTAACGTATTCCCTTGCAGCGATGAGGCTCTTTCCCGTATCGGCGACGTCGTCTATGATAAGCACTTTCTTGCCCCGTACGTCTATCGGCAGGTCGTGCGTTATTTCCGGGAAATCGCTCGTTTCGCCTATTTTCTTGTAGAACTGGATGCCCAAAACGCCCAGCCTCTTTATGCCTAACACGTCCGAGAAGATGCGCAGCGGAACAAGGCCGCCCCGTGAAACCCCCACAAGGATATCCGGCTTGTAGTACTCGGTTTTATGGACGAGCTCCTCGCAAAGCTTGGCGGCTTCCTCCCATGAGATTCTCAGGAATTCCATGGGTGATTTTTGCACCTTAGCTTTTTAATGATTGTCCTATTTAGATAAAATCCTGATTGCCTATGGAATTAATAGTAGCGGAAAAGCCGAAAGTGACCCAGAAGATAGCCATGGCCATAGGCGGCAGGGTAACGAGAAAGGCGAAGGGCAACGTCAGTTATTATGAGATAGAGATGGACGGCAAGGAGATAATCGTGGCTCCTGCGGTAGGCCATATCTACACGCTGGCTGAGAGCAAAAAATCCAGGGGATACCCGGTTTTCGATATCGAATGGGTTCCTTCCTACAAGGCATCCAAGGGAGCCGCATTCACAAAGCCCTATCTCAGCCTTCTTGAAGAGCTCGGGAAAAAGGCGGACAGGTTCGTATCCGCCTGCGACTATGACATAGAAGGCACGCTCATCTCATACAACATATTCCGCTTTGCGACGAAAATAAAGGAAGGAAAGAGGATGAAGTTCTCCGCATTGACGGATAAGGACCTGAAGGAAGCGTATGAGAACCGAAGCGATTTTGATTACAACAACGCCTATGCGGGAGAGGCAAGGCACATACTCGACTGGTACTACGGCATAAACCTGAGCAGGGCGCTTATGGGTTCCCTGCGCAAGGCGCATCATGCGAAAATCATGAGCATCGGGCGGGTGCAGGGGCCGGCGCTCAACATACTTGCAACGCTTGAGAAGGAGATAAGGGCGTTCGTCCCGGTTCCCTACTGGGTTCTCACCGCAGAGATGAAGGAAGCCCAGTTTACGCACAAGAAAGACAAGTTCATGGATGAGAAGGAAGCGGACGGGAGCCTCGAAAGGACCGCTGGCAGTGGAAAGGTTACGCGGATGGAGAAAAGGGAGGGAAAGATATGGCCCGGGCCTTGCTTTGATTTGACGAGCCTGCAGGTCGAGGCGCACCGGACGTTCGGCTTCAATCCGTCGAGAACGCTTGAAGTCTCGCAATCGCTCTATGAAGATTCGCTCATCACATACCCGAGAACGTCTTCGCAGCAGATTCCGCCGAGCATTTACCTTCCCGGGATAATCGAGAAGCTTAAGGAAAACGGGGAGTATGCGGACATCGCGGCAAAGATAATCGGAAACAGATGGTTCAGCATATTCCAGGGAAAGAAAACCGACCCCGCGCATCCCGCAATCCATCCGACCGGAATGAAGCCGAGGGAAAAGCTGGGGAAGGACGAGGAAAGGCTGTATGACCTGATCGTGAGGCGGTTCCTTGCCGCGTTTGCGCCGCCTGCGGAAAGGGAGAATACCACTATCGAAGTGGATGCGGGGGGAGAGCCGTATGTCGCAAAGGGGGGCAGGATAACCAAGGAGGGATGGACGGAGTTCTACGGCAGGTATTTCAAATTCGCGGACAAGGAGCTTCCGGAATTCAAGGAAGGGGAGGAAGTCGGCGTAAAGAAAAAGAGGAAAACGAAGAAGGACACCCAGCCTCCGAAAAGGTATACCCAGGCGTCGATTGTTTCGGAGCTTGAAAAACGGCACCTCGGAACCAAAGCCACGAGAAGCGTTGTTGTCGATACGCTGTTCAAGAGGGGATACGCGACCGGAAAGCCGATCGAGGTCACCGATTTCGGGCTGAAGGTAAGGGACGTGCTGAACAAATACGCGCCCGAGATACTTGACGATGAGCTTACGAGAAAAATCGAAGATGACATGGAAAAGATACAGGAAGGAAAGATAGGCGAACAGGAAGTTACCGAGGAGGGAAAGGGGATGCTCGTCCGCATCCTTGAGAAATGGAAGAAGAACGAAGAGAACATAGGAAAGGAGATCGGGGTCGGGCTCGAGGTAACCGAGGCGAAGGAGAGTGCCATAGGCAAGTGCGACAAGTGCGGCGGAAACCTCAGGATAATAAGATTGAAGGCCGGGAGGCAGTTCATAGGCTGCAGCGGATATCCGGACTGCAGGAATGCCTATCCGCTGCCTACGGGTGCGTTCGTCAAAACGACCGAAAAGGCATGCCCGGTCTGCGGCAAGGCCGTCGTTTTCGTTGCAAGGGAGAGGATGAGATTTGAGATGTGCATAGACCCGAATTGCCCTTCAAAGGACAAGTGGAAGAAGAGAAGCGAGGAGAAAAAGAAGGAGGATACGGAGAAGACCGCGGAAAAAACCGAAAAGACTGGGTGAGTTGGCATGAGAAGGATTTCCGGCTATCCGGTAAAGGGAAAGAAGATACTTTTGCGGGTTGACTGTAACTGCGCCATAGAAAACGGCAGGATAGTTCCGGGCGAGAGGATTGAAGCGCATTCAAAAACGATAAAGGAGCTTGCAGCGCGCGGAGCCAGGATAATCGTGCTTGCGCACCAGGGAAGGAAGGGCGGCGAGGATTTCATGACGCTGAAGCAGCATGCGGGAGTTTTGAGCGAAACCACGGGAATATCACTAACCTACGTGGATAATCTTGTCGAGGAGAAGGCGAAAAAGGCGATTGAAAGCCTGAAGGACGGCGAAGTGCTTCTGCTTGAGAACGTGCGGATGCTTGACTGCGAAACGATGGAAGAGGGCAGCATAGTGAAGGAGCTTTCCCCGCTTGCGGATTATTTCGTGCTTGATGCGCTGAGCGTTGCGCACAGGGCGCATTCGAGCGTTGTCGGGTTTGCGAGGAAACTGCCTTCTTTTTATGGGGACGTGCTTGCCGATGAGGTGAAGGCGCTGGAATCGTTGAGGCATGTGGAGGGCGTCACGTTCGTGCTTGGGGGCTCGAAGGGGAATGATTCCTTCGGCATAATGAAAAACTGGCTTAGGGAAGGCAAGGCAAAGAAAGTCCTTATCGGGGGGGCATTGTCCATTCTTTTCCTTAAGGCGAAGGGGTTCCAGGTGGGCGAATCAAACGAATACCTCGAGGAAACCGGGCTTAACGAACATTTTGAGGATGCGAAAAAGATGCTTGCCGAATTCGGAAACAGCATCGAGCTTCCGGAAGACGTAGGGCTGAATATTGAGGATAGGCGCGTCGAGTGCGATTCCGGAAAGATAGCGAATGGCAAGATATTCGACATAGGCAGAAAAACCGCGGAGAGATATGCCAGGATAATATCGGAATCCGAAGCCGTCGTGATGAACGGGCCGGTGGGCGTTTATGAGATGGAAGAATTCGCTTATGGAACGAGGCGGGTTCTCGAAGCGATAATGCATTCTAAGGCATTCTCCCTTATCGGAGGAGGGCATACCATAAGCGCGCTTGCGAAGTTCGGCATGGATAAGAAAAAGTTCGGTTATGTGAGCCTTTCGGGAAAAGCGCTGATAAAATATCTTTCCGGGAAAGAGCTGCCGGGAATAAAGGCATTGGAAGAGAACGAGAAGAAATTCAGGATTTAGCCAGCTTTCCGTAAAGCTTCAGGAATTTTTCGGCTACCCTTTCCATATCGTATTTCTTTGAATCCTTCTTGCCCTGTGCACCAAGTTTTTTGCGAAGTTCCGGTTTTTCAAGCAGGAGGGTTATTTTTTCTGCAAACCCATCCGCATCGTCCGGCTTTACGAGAAAACCGTTGCTTTTGTTGCGTATGACTTCCTTTGCGCCAAGCCGGTTTACGCCTATTACCGGGAGACCAAAGTACATCGCTTCTACGAATGTAAGACCGAAAGTCTCGCTGTCCGAAGGCGAAGCGAAAATATCCGCTGCCGCGTATGCGTCAGGAAGGCTGCTGGCGCCCACATACTCTGTGAAAACTACGTTTTCCAGTTCCAGCGATTTTGCCAATTTTTTGTAATCCTTCAGCGATGGCCCCGAACCGACAATAACGAGCGTGGCATTCCTGATTTTCTTAAAAGCATTCAAGAGGACTTCGAGCTTTTTTTCAAAGCTTACCCTCCCGACATACAGGACTACCGGCTTGTCCTCCGGTATTTTGTATTTTTTCAGAAAACCCGTTGCGTTGCTTTTTCCGAATTTGTCAAAACGCACGCCGTTCGGCACGTGCAGGACGTTTCTTACGCCGTAGCCTTCGAGCTCCTTCCTAAGCTCGGCAGTAGGCGCGGTTGTGCAGTCTGCTTTCGAAAATACGTATGCTATCATCTTTTTTACAGGTGATTTCGCAAGCTCTGCAAGGGATTTGGGCAGATGCCCCATGAAAAGATGCGGAATGTAATCGGGAAAATGGGTATGGTACGTCGCAACGACGGGCAGCCCGAGCTTCCTTGAAACCCGCATCGCGTTCAGGCCCATCAATACCGGCGCATGGAGATGGACGACGTCCGGCTTCTCCTCTTTGAGTATTTTTTTCAGTTCCTTCGGCAGGATTGTTGACATCCTGTATCCTTCGTATAAAGGAAATGGAAGCGCAGGCACCCAGTAAATTTTGAAATTGCGGTTTATATTCTCCATTTTCAGCCTGTTTCCGCCCGGCGCGAATAACACTATCCTGGCTTTTTTTGAAAGAAGAGGAAGGATGTCCGAAAGGAAGACGACGACGCCGTTTACCTGCGGATGATAAGTTTCGGTGAATACTGCTATTTTCATGCCATCGCCATGGCCGTGTCAGCGGCTGATTTACGATAAGCCCTCAAAACCCCGCCTGCCACGGAAGGATGCATATTCTCAAGCATAAGGTCGGCAGAGTCCAGCTTTGAAGCATCGGAATTCAGCTTATTTACGGCTTTCAGGATACTTTCATCGCTGATGCTCTTCTGCATCGCAGCTAACTCCATCTTGAGATGCTTCTCGAAATTTTTCTCGAACAGTTTTTTGTTTCCGCCCTTCTCTTCCAGTTTTTCCATTGCCTTTTGCGCTTCTTCCAGTTCATGGGCCATCATTTTCTTTTCTTCCCTGCTCATGTCCTTCTTTCCGTCAAAAACAGCGGTCGATCTTTCGAGGTATTCCCTCAGGTAGCCGTCAATATTTTCCATCAGCTTGGCGGCGTATTCGCCTGCATGCTTTGCCAGCATGGCGGGTATGAAATCTTTCATTGCAGAGAGCGGCTTCCAGCTCTTCAATTCAAGCCATTTGTTTGCCGAAGCCTCTTGGACCTCCCCCAGCGAAGCCGCCAGGTCGGTCTTTCCCTCTTCCACGAGTTTCGTCTTCTGTTCCTGCACGTAGAGGTCCCAGTCGGCCTTGTTTTTCGTTTTCAGCGCCTGCTCAAGCATGTTGTCGAGTTCTTTCGCGCCCTCCGCATCTCCAAATTTCTTTATCTTCTCTATCTCTTTCAGCCAGGTGACTGTCGTTTCCTGCCTTCTGAGCGTTTCCTTGAGAACGGTGGTGGCGAGCTCGTTCGCGGCGGCGTGCATAAGCGCCGGGTCGGATACGTGTATCATGGTCAGGCCGGCATCGGTTCTCAGCTTATTGAACATTCCGGTATCGTTCTTTGCAAGCATTTCGAAATAATCCGCAAATTCCTTATGGGTCGTCTTGAACTGCCCTTCCGTCTGATTTTTGATAAGGTTGCCCATCTGGGTGTTCAACTTTTCTTTTTGTTCTATGGGAGCAGAGTGAGTGAATGGGTTTGTGTATATTGCCAACTTATTATTAGCAGTTTGGATAAGTTGTTCTTCTGGAGCTTCGACTGCTTCTTTACCTTCTTTTGTTTTAGCTATATCTACCATAAATTAAGATTAAAGAGGAAAAGAAATAAAATGCTTCTATTTCTTTACTAATACTTCATTACTCACATTAGGCGCTGAAGAAGAAGTTATAAAATCTGAGAAGGTCGTCAACTTATATTTATCGGCCTCTGAATCATATTTCAAATTCAATATCTCGATTGGCATTCCCAACTCTACAATGCCTTTCTCGACCATCTTCTTGGAAGTAGCAGGTATTACATAGAATTGAATATATTCGTCTTTGCCTTTACCATCGTGTTCGACGATAGTATGCACGTATTTCAGTTCTTTACCGGTCAATGCTTTGTATTCTTTTCTTAATTTGTCAAAATCTAGCACCCAGCCACTCGTCACTTTGCCGGTCATTGCTAAATCATCTTCTTTGATATCGTACACTCTGATTAGCACGCTGGCGGCATCGTTTCCTCCTTTTTTAACTACTTCAGTAGCATAGGATATTGATAGTATTGCTGTTACAGACTTTTTCCCGTTCTCGAGAAGAATCGGTTTCTTGAAACCTATATCAGAATAGAAACCGTTCTCATTTTCGAAAAGTTGGTCATAATACGCTCCCTGTTTCTCTTTGAATTTCAGCTGATAGCCCTTCAACTCATTGATTGAAATCTCGGTTTTCTTTTCCTCTTTCTTGTCTGTCTCAGCTACTTTGTTTTTATCGGGTATGACCTGCGTGGTGCTGGTCTTGGTGGTTCCCATCGGAACATTCACGAGGCTTGCGACTAGGTTGCCTGTCGCCTGCGCGCCGCAGCCGAGCGCAAGCACTGCCGCCCCGGTTACCAGATATTTGCTGATTATGGATTTGACTGAACGAACGGGATGGACTTCGTTAGGTATTCTTTGCTTTTGCAGTTCCTTGCTCATACTTATTACCCGGTAAGTTAATTGTGTCCGAAACCTTATTTAAAGGTTGGTTTTTGTGTATTTTAGGGTTAAAAAGTGGCGTATACCACGGCGTAGAAAAAGACCGGAAAAAGAAGAAAAAAGAGGGATTATGCTGCGGTTTACTGAGGCAGTAATTTCGAAGCCGTTAAAAGACGTTTCGAGGGAATAATGTGCATGGGTTCGCAGCGAAACTGGCCGGAGATACTGGATAAAGCTTCTCTTTGGTTGTTTATTTTAGCGATTTTGCTGGTCGCGGCATATTTAGCGATGCCGATTGTATTGTATAAATTCAATATCATAACACCGCCGCCTACTAATAACATCGAGTGCCACGTCATTTTGGTGACTTTAACGGAAAATACGACCGGAGAGGACGTAAATAATCTTCAGAATTGGTTTGCAGAAAGAGGGGCGAGGTTCATTGGAAATGTGTCGTATATGAGAGCATATCAGTATCAGCTTGGAGAGGATGATAATCTGACCGAGGTCTTGGAAATTCTAAGGAACAGGAAGGAAGTGTTGACTGCTTCGCCCACGACTGGGCTAAGCATGTGCTTCCCAGAGCTAAAAAAAGGAAACACCTCGTGGTTTACACCTGTCCTCCTTATTTTGTTGTTATTGGCTGTGATTTTAAGAATAGTGAGTTGGCATCAGAAAAGGAAAAGATGATGGTCAAATTAAGTCGGTGGGAAGATGTTTTTACGACATACCAAAGCGATGGGGAATAATGAAAGAATAGAAGAGAAAAATGAATTTGATGCTGTTAGAAGGAAATCTGCTTTTGAAAGGGGAGAGACCAAAAAGACGCTTAAACGTTTTCGAGAATTAAGTAAATTTCTTTTAACTGCTGGGCTTTCTGCATTCCTTGGAATCGCGGGATGTGCAAAAAATGACAATGTAGAAATACCAGAGATGCCTCCTAATGCAACATACATCAAAACTACAGATAAATTTATGTCTTTTCAGCAAGAGGGTTTGTCACCAACACAGGTTGCAAAGAATCAAGTACTTGTAACCTTCACGGAAGAAGCAACCCTCCCTCATATACAAGAAGTAAAGGAGTGGTTAGCTGCAAGAGGAGCAAAACATGTTGGTCAGATTCCCGATATGAAGATGGTACAATACGAACTTAGAAATGGAGACGATTTATCAAATATCTTGGATGAGTTGAAAGAAAAGGAAGGTGTTTGGATCGCTTCGCCGAATACCGTACTTACTCCGCTTTTGGATCCAAATCCCAATATCGTTGGAGATGCAATAAACGGTTTTTATTGGGCTGATAAAATAGATTTGAGAGAAGCGTGGGATATAACGACTGGCTCGTCGGAAGTTCCCATCGCTATCCTCGATTCGGGTATCAGAGTAGGTTCTGGCCATTTTTCTGGTAAAGATATAAGAGTAGGATTAAGATGCATTTTCGAAGATGGAACTATTTATTATGGCAGTGATATTGAGCCAATTGAAGGCTGTATCATCAAATCTTCAGAGGGAGAACATGGGACGGTAGTTGGAGCAATGACGGGAGCAAGAGGTGACGATGGTGTTGGTGGTTTTGGAATTGCTTGGAAGAACCCACTCATAACGGTAGATGTCGTTAACAGCACACGTGGAGTAATAATGGGAGATGTTCAAGCAGCTGCAGAATTAGCTATTAGGATGGGCGCGAAGGTCATGAATATATCTTTGTCTGCATGCCATAATGATGCATGCACCGGACAAGCAACGCTGGAGGATCGCGCTTATTTTAGAAATGAGTTTCTTCCTGCGATGCGTTTGGCATATAAAAACGATGTATTGGTTGTTTTTGCGGCAGGAAATGACGGTTTTAAGCATGACGATAAATGGCTTCCCGAAGATCATAGCGCTTCCGAGTATTATTATGTGGATAACGCCATTTTAGTTGGAGCGACAGATGACTGGGATGATCCGACGTGCACGATGGATTGGGTTGCGCTCGGTCCGCTATGCGAACCAAGACGATATTTACACAGATGCGAATGCGCGTCTTGCAGCGATCTTTCTACACTAGGCCATTACTTTACAGTAGAAGGAACAGTCGTAGAACTTTCGGCACCCGGATATCGCATAGCCATGCCTGACTGGGAAAGAACAGATGGGAGTCTTGTTATAGGTAACGGCACTTCCCTTTCGGCACCCATGGTTGCAGGTGCTGCTGCACTAGTTTTTGGAGAATATCCACAATTTCGGCCAGTAAAAGTGAAAGATATCTTGATGAGGTCGGCAAGGAAAGGAGATGGGTGCCGGGATGTAGGGGCGGGCGTATTGGATGTTGCTGGAGCTTTAGAACTGGCAAATGAGGAGGTCTGCTACGAACTCGCATCGGGCACTTCGATTAGCGCACCAGATATTTATGAGAATACTGTGGTTTTCTTTCAAGACGGCATCTTAAAGTATGGCGACGTGCAGACTAAGGAAATCAGGGACGTACCTGCTACGGAAGAATGCAGTCCTACGGCTCTATGGCCACATATTTGGGAGAATACGATAGTAATGAACTGCAGTGGCACGTCTTGCGACGGTGTTTGTGTTTATCGATTGGGTGAAGAGAATATAGAGATGGTTGATGAAGGCAGCTGGCCGGGCATACAGGGAAACAGAATGGGTTATATGAAACAAACTCCTGGCGAGCCGTGGACTCTTAAGATGTACGACCTCGTTACGAGTGATGTTCAGGAATACATCTTACCTGAGAGTTTTGAAGTGTTTGACATACCACCTACTGGAGTTTATGATTCGAAAATAACGGCCGTAATCCGTGACAGGGAAGCAGTTGAATGGAGGCCTGAGTTATATATTTATGATTTTGATTCTGGAAACCTGCAACACATACCTAGCTACGGTGAAATCGGCGGTCGTGTCAACGTAATTTATGGGGATAAAATAGTTTTTGATGTCGAGCGTGCAGTTCATGACAGCGACGTATTTTTATACGATATACCAAGTGGAGAAACCACTTTGCTGGCAGATGGTTTTTCATTTGCTGAACGGTCCGATATATGGGAAAATAAAGTAGTTTTCTATGGCGGTGATGGGGAAAGAACGGGTTTATTCATAGCTGACCTTAGTGCCGGTACGATAACAAATATTTTTAGGGAAGGAACAATGTACCTAGGTGCGTTGGCAATTGGTCGAACGGCGGTAACTTATGTAGGTTCGACCTCTGCCGCATCGTACTTATATGTCTGCCCCTTGGAGTAGAAACTCCTACCCGCCGCTCGAATTCGTCGTATTGCCGGTCTCGTTGTCCTCTCCGAAGGGGTCTATGTACTGCATGAATTGGCCGGGATCCGTGCTGTTCCCGCCGGTTGCATTGCCTGTTTCGGGCACGATGCAGATGCCATTCGTGCAGACACCGCCGGAGCAGTCTTCAGCCAGGAGGCAGCACTCGCCGCGATATAATGCCCATTCCTCGCATTCCCTGCCGCCGTAGCTGCAGACGCCGTATTCTCCTGCTTCATTCGAGCGTATCTCATATGCGTATCCTTTGTTTTCGCAATTGACCGCCGCGGGGTTGGGGATGCCGGTCTGGTTCGTCGGCACGGATATGTTCATGCAGAATTCCCTTTTGGTTGCATCTGCAATCATGGAGCAGTAGCTGCTTTCCTTATTGCCGCCTGCAAGCTCCACGTAGCAGTCGTCCTTGAATGTGGCATTGTTGATCAGCGTGCAGAGGCTGTCGTCCAGCAGCATGGGCACAAGCCTGACGATGCACTGGTCCCTCTTCGCGCCTGCAAGTTCGCAGATGCTCCTCATCTTGAGCTCGAGCGCAAGGTCGGAGAAGCATTTGTCCCGCGTATCTCCGGTCTCATCGTAGCAGCTCCTGAGCTCCGCCTGCCATTCCATCTCTTCTACCAATATCTCGTATGCGAGGCCTTCGGTAAGGTTTTCCGGCGGGGCAATCTGCTGCGCCGGGTTCCAGTCAGCACCGAGGAGAATGAACTCCCACTGGTGTTCCTTGCCCTGGTAGGAATAGCTGAAATGCTTCGAATAGACGAGGCCGGTTGAATTGTCAATGCAGAGTTTCCAGTCGAAACGCTGGGGCGAATCGGGCGAGATGCCGAAGCGGTAGAGCTCCCCGGAGGTCATGTTCGTGAAATCCATGGCATAGCTTATCTCGCTGCATGCATGGCCGTTCACGCTCTTATCCGCAATCTCCGGTGAGATGGTGAGATAGCCGTGCTGGATGAAATAGTCCATATCCTCCTTCTCCGTGTCCATGCTCGTGTTGTCAAAGAAACGCGACTGGAGGGAGAGCAGGTAGTTTTGGAATGCAGCATCGGTGTTGTTTATCACGGATGAGCAGCCCTGGACGTTCATGAATTGCGCGCATAGCACGATGTCGTTGCTGAGGAAATAGAGCTGTTTTGTCGCGAGCGGGTTGCGTACCTCCATCATCTTCTGCCCGTTTTTCGCGAGCAGATCATATTCGGCGGAATAGCCGTCGCTCGTTTCCCTGAATGAAAAGAAATATTCGTTCTGCCCTTTTCCAACTTCCACTGCCTTTGCCAGAAGCCCCTCTGCGGGGCCACTGTCCGGTGGAGGCGGGGGCTGCGGGGCGATGAAAGCTAGGTAAACCGCTACTGCCACAAGTGCGATAAATGCCGTAATAAGCAATTTTTCTTTAACGTCCATTCTAACACCTCTCGATAAGAAATAGGTTAATTGAAAAACATTTTTAAATACCCTGCTAAATATAAGGGTAAACGCAAACGATGAGCGGCCAAAAGGCCATGTGGTGTTTATGGGACTTATGGACTGGTTAACAGGAGAGAAGAAGGCTGAGGAAGGAAAACGGGAGATAACCGGTGGAAGGATACTCGCGAAACCGTTCAATATAAGCATGTCTTTCACGCCGCTCAGGCTGAGCGCCAATCAGAAGAATTCGGTTAATCTCGTCGTAAAGCTGACGAACCTGACAAAAGACCCGCAGCTGGTGTCGGTTGACGTCCTTCTTCCGAAGGAAGCCCTTATAGGATTCGAGCCGACCTGCATAAACAAGGCGATGGAAAAGAGGCTGGGGGAGGTAAGGCCCGGGGAAACGGCGCGTGCCGCAATCCCGATATGGGCAAGCACCCAGACAAGACCAGGAGTGCACGGTATCGCGGTGAATGCCTACGCGCATTATATAGGATACGAAAAGGTACTGAATTACATGAAGACGAAAACGAGCCTGAGGATAGTCTGATTGTCAAGCCGTGAACGACGAATCGTTCACGATGTCATGAACGACGCATCATTCATGAACATGCTCAAGGTCGATTCGTCGACCTTGACATTGATGAAATTTACATTTCATCAAACAGCGGTAAATGAGTTCGTTGCCTCCGAAAGCGCGGTTGCAATCTTCATTCCTTTTTCGGTGAGTTTTACCATCCTCTTCTTTCCGTTCTGCTCTATCGTCACGATTCCTTCCTTCTCAAGGTGCCTTATGAGCTTCGTCGCATGGACGTAAGTCGCTCCGCTTTCCTTCGCCAATTCGGATATGTACTTCGAGCCGGATTCTTTTAGAAGAACCATCATCCTGCACGGCTTTATCCTGAGAAAGACTTTCTGCATGTTATCATCTCAGCCGATAGGCCTCAAGGTCTCCCATGGCCCTGGATTCCTTCCTCAGAAGCATGCCCGCGGACCGGGCGAAATCCTCGGTTTTGTTCAGGTCGCCGTGCATGGTGATGACGCGCTCCGGAGTCGGCCGGAGGTTCTTGAGATATGCCATAAGCTGCGCCCTGTCGCTGTGGCCCGAAAACCCTTCGGCGGTCTCGACCCTCATGTTTATCTTGAGCAGCTTTGTTTTTCCGTCGTCCCCTATCGTCGGGACCTCCTTCATCCCGTTCTGTATCTTGTGGCCCAGCGACAGCGAGCTTTGGTAGCCTACGAATATGAGCGAGTTCTTCTCGTCGTCAGCCATCATCCTCAGATATTCGGCAGACGGCCCGCCGGCAAGCATACCGGAAGGCGCAAGGATTATCGCCGGCTCGCCTCCCACTATCGTCTCCTTGTCGGTTCCCTTTGCAATCCGTATGAGCGGGTTTTCGAACGGGCTCCTGTCGGACAGTATCCTTCTCTGGAGCTGCTCGCGCAGGTATTCCGGATATGCGGTGTGGATTGCGGATGCCTCCAGAACCATGCCGTCTATGTATATCGGAATCTGGAACTCGGGATGTTTCCTCACGTATTCTTCCAGAACCAGGAGTATTTCCTGGCTCCTTCCCACCGCGAAAACGGGTATGAGCACCTTGCCCCTTTTCGCGATTGTCTCCTCGATTATGTTCGTGAGCCTCATCTCGCTGTCGTAGCGGTTGAGCGAGATGTCGTTCCTGCCTCCGTATGTGCTTTCTATGAGCAGCGTCTCGAGCCTCGGGAATCGTATGTTGGCGGGATCGAAAAGCCGCGTAAATCCGAATTTGAGGTCGCCGCTGTAAACGAGATTGTGCGCCCCTTCCCCTATATGGAGATGGACCGAAGAGCTCCCCAGGATGTGCCCCGCGTTGTAAAGCGTCATCTTTATTTCCGGGGTTATGTCGACCACCTCTCCGTAATCGACGGGTATTATGTGCTTCAGCTCGTTGTGTATGTCCTTTTTCGAATACAAAGGCTCGATGTTGAGCGACTTCTTGCACAGGTTTATGTAATCCTGCTGGAGAAGGACCATGAGTTCCCTTGTGGGCGGCGTGCAGTAGACCGGGCCTTCGTATCCGTATGCAAACAGATACGGAAGGAAGCCCATGTGGTCCATGTGGCCGTGGCTTATCACGACCGCGTCGAGTTCGCCCATGGAAAATCCGAGCATGTTGAGGTATGGATACGCCCTTGCGGTATCGCTTGTAGATGCGTTAACGCCAACGTCGATAAGCACCTTGCTGTTCTGCGTCTGGACGAGAAGGCAGGAACGGCCCACTTCCTTGAAACCCCCGAGGCCCACCACCCGTATCCAGTCGCTTGTTGGGTTTGGCTGGCATATCTTCTTTCCGATTTCTATGAGGAATTTCTTCCTCTCCGCGGCCTCGACCACGGTTATCTTCCTGACTCCGTCCAGGGTAACGGAGGGCATGGTCGGCGCCCTTATGACCATCGGCGACCAGCCCGTTTTCAGCATGATTTCCTTGAGCAGCGAACCGCCCTTCCCGATCACGAGGCCGGACTTCATTGCCTCGATATGGACCTCTGACATTTCCGGGACGAATGATATGCCCTTCACCCCCGCTTCGGCCGGTATGAGCGACTCTATTAGCTTCTTCGCCTTATCCACCGGAGCAAGCGCTGCCGGGTCTGTCCGTATCGTAACCTTCTTCTTTATCGCCGTCGCAAGCTCCTTGATGAGCGTGTCGCTCTTGTAGAATGCCTCTATGTTCTTGAGGTATATGACCATGGAAAGCCCTTCCGGCTCAATCTTGGTCACCTCGCATTCCTTGGGCATCATCTCGCTTACTTTCTTTATTATCTCTTTATAGTGCAAAAAAACACCTTTTTATTAGTCTTCGAAAAACGTATGCCAAAAAAATATCCGCAAAAAACAAAAATAAACCTGTAAATGGCTATTTGAGCAGTTTCTTGACGTCTTCTTTGTGGAGCCTTCTGAAGCCTTTATCATCAACCACTACCAGATCTACCGCTTCGCCGCTTCCGGCATCCCTCTTGATGGCCGCACTGACCGATTTCGCTGCGATGATAAGGCACTCCTCCTCGGATGCGCCCTCCTTGTAAAACTCTTCAAGGATGCCTATGGCTATCGGCGAGCCGCTGCCCGTCGAGGTTATCTTCTCCTCGGTGATGCCGCCGAGCATGTCGACGCTGAAAAGCCTCGGCTTGGCGTCAATCCCGCCCACAAGGAGCTGGACGTAAAACGGGTAGAATTTGTACTGCGAAAGTATCGTCGCAAGCAGGGTTGCCGCAGCCTCCACGCTCGGCTTCTTGTCATGCTTGAGCTGGTAAAGCTTCAGCTCGGCCTTCATCCATCGTATGAGCGTCTGCGCATCGCCGACGCTGCCGGCTATGGTCATCGCTATGTTGTCCGCTATCTGATAAACCTTGTCTATGTCCTTGCTTGCTATGTAATAGCCCATAGTGGCCCTTCTGTCCGAGGCAAGAACGACTCCGCTCTTAAAAACAAGGCCCACCGTAGTGGTTCCTGTTTTCCTGGCTTCCATAGCACCTGTTTCATTATTCATAGTTATCACATTGGGAGAACAAGTGGAATTATTGTGAATAATAATATTTTTAAAGGTTGGGTAATGTTAGGGATAACAGCTTGCTGGGAGAAAGTGATTCTATGAAATGGGTTTTGGCCTTTGTTCTTGTCGCCTTGTCCGGCCTGGCTTCCGCATGGTATAATCAGGCAACGCCTGCCATGCTCGATGCACGGTACGACCTTGCGGCATGCAACGTGGATTTCGGGAAGGAATTCCTCTCCATGCGGGAGGAGTGCGGGATTGAGGAGAACGTAACTGTGTTCGATTCTTCAGATTACGTGGATACGCTTGATGGAGACCTGGCAGACCTCAGGGAGGCCGCGGACGATGCGGACGAGCCTGAATTCGGTGCCGCTTCTTTTAAGCTCGGGCTCGATTCCCTGGCGCTGATAGGCGCAATAGTGGGCGACGCGTTCAGGAACAAGACTCTCGGCTTCTTCGCTTGCGTCGACGAAAATGACGAGCCGCTCAAGAGTATGCGGGACGAATGCGTAGCCGCAGCGCTTGACAAGGAGAAGGTCGCCGCAAAGGAGTATGTGAATAATGAACTTGAAAAGGGCAATGAGGAGATAGAAGACCTGCAGGACCTTGGCGCGGATACGTCCGGGATGGAACAGAACATCGAATATGGCGAAGAGCTTGTAGACGATGCGGATGCCGTGTATGATACGCATGATACAAAGGAGATCGAAAAACTGCACCTCAGGCATTCCAGGCTCATGCTGCTCTTCAGGGCTGAGCAGATGAAGGCGGTCATAGATTATGCAAGGCCGATAATCGAAGAGGGCAACAACGGCAACAGGGAGGAAATCCTCGAAAGAGGCGATGAGCTTGAAGAGGACATAGACGACCTGCTCGAGGAATGCGAATATTCCGCTGGCGTGGAAAACAACGCGGAGTACAGCAGGCAGAACCTCGGGTGCTGGACCGACGGGCTGGTGATTGCGAACGATTTCAATTCCATAAGGGCATTGATACTGGAGGGGATGTTCGAATGAAAACAAGGATAATACTATTGTTGTTGGTTGGCGGTTTGTTCCTTTTCTTCGGATGCGCGCAGCAGGGGCCGCCGGGAAGCGACCGCGATGGGCATGGATGCATCCCGTCTGCGGGATACTCCTGGTGCGAAGCGAAGCAGAAATGCATCCGCTCGTGGGAGGAGAACTGCACCGAAGCCACGCCGCTTGGCGGGGACAGGGACGAGCATGGCTGCATAGGGTCTGCAGGGTATAGCTGGTGCGAGGTAAAGCAGAAATGCCTCAGGACATGGGAGGAGCCATGTGTCGAAGGCAGCATCACGCTTGACGAGGCGCGCGCGATAGCGCTTGGCAGTGCTTGCATGGGGGAGGGAGGCATCACGGACGAGTACATGTACAACGAGAATACGCACACATGGTGGTTCGAAACCGACATAGTGCGGCAGGGATGCTCTCCAGCATGCGTTGTTGACGAGCTGACCAGAACTGCGGAAATAAACTGGAGATGCACGGGGCTGATTATTCCTGAAAACGGGACTTCCGGGGATAACGAAACCGGCGGCGGGGCTGGCGGAACGAACATAACTGAGGAGCAGCTTGCCGGCTTGTTCCAGATAGAAACGGAAGAGCCGTTCGGCACAGAGGGCCTGGATACGCAGACGCCCAGCGCACAGTCTAACAGTTCGTAGTTTTATATTTTTTTCTTTTATTATTCTACCCTGCCGGCAATAACAGTATCGTCGTCGCATTTTCCGTAAACAATGCCGCCGGTGAGCGAAGGATACTTTTTATCATTTTCGTTCCTCGAACGCGCCAGTGTGAAAATCCTCGTTTCCGAAAGAGCAACATCGTCCTCTTCGGAAAATATCTTCCCCATTTCCTCGTTTTTTACGGTATCGCCTACCCCATCAGTGTAGAGCACGTATACGTCCCCTTTTTTCAAATCGAGGATGCACGAATCGAGGTGGTTGAAGCTCGTCCCTAGCGCCGAGGTTATCACGCTGGACCGCGGGCCTTCGCTCGGATGTCCGTCTTTTTCAAGCTCTGCAGCCACCGAATGGTCTATGCTGGAGTATATGGCCTTATTTTTCCTGAAAACCTTCCACCCGCTGTCTCCCGCATGGCTTGCGGCTGCATTCTTTCCGTCCAATAGGAATACTGCGGCGGTTGTTGCTGATGCGTCCAGCCCGACGTTCGCGGCCCTGCATGTGAAAATCGCGAGGTCGGCCATGCCCATCAGCAGTTCCAGGTCAGCCGTCGATTTCGGCGGCTTCAGGAGCAGGCCAAGCTTGAAGACTTCTACCGCCATGCTGCTTGCCGAAGATGCCTTGTTAGAGCTTCCGACCCCGTCGAAAACAGCATCCAGCCGTTTTATTTTTCCGTTTACATGAATATCCGCCGACAGCAGCGCGTCCTCGTTCACGCGGTTTAGCGCATCTTCGTTCACGTCATTTTTCCTGCGCGTAAGGCCTCTTTCAACGAATTCAACCTTGTGCTGCGGTTCCCTCCCCATGAATTCAAGCAGGATTTCCGCCTCTTTCTTTTCCCTCACCGCCTGGCGCAATGTTTCGATTCCGCATTCTCCGCTGTTATAGAGCGCAAGCGCAGCAGGGTAGATGACTTTTCTTTCCAGGTATATGCCGCTCCTATTTTCGATTTTCACATAAAATTTCTCGATGAGTTCTTTTTTCAGCCTCTCCAGTTCCTCACTAGAAGCTTTCTCTTCCAGAGGCGATTTGCCTGGCAGAAGAACATTGAGTATTTTCCTCTCATTTTCATCAAACATTTTAAGCGAAAGTTTTTTCCCGTCCGTTTTCCTGAGCTTGAGCTGGATTGAAGCTGCAATCTCAAGATTGCTTATTCCCATTTTGAACCTGTTTGCAAGTGCAATTTTCTGCGCTTCGCTTAAATTGTCTTCATTCCGCACCGCTTCGAGCTTTTCGTCGGAGTCCGGGCTCCTCAATCCGTATTCCCAGCGCAGTTCGCCCATTGCTTTCGTATATCTTTCAACATCCTGCTCCCAGTTGTCCTCGCCATATAATTTTGCTATTTCGGTCCTCAGCTTCAGCTCCCTCGCTCCGGGATGCATGCCCTTGAGAATTCCGATCGCTTCGTCTTTCCTTCTCGAGCGGGTAACCGCTTCGATGAGCTTCATCTTGTAGTCTGGAAGCTCGATTGAGGACAGATGCGCTTTTGACCAGTCGCCTATGACACGGATTGGGCGTGCTATGACTGCCTCCTGCTTTTCAACGTGTTTTCCGCTCATTACACTATCTTATGTCAAGTCGGGTTTTTAAACATTTTCATCTAGCGTTTGCCACATAGATAAGGAGGCTATTTCTTCGTGCAGGTGTCGGCTGGGATGGAATGGGGCATGCCATTTATGTATTCCGTTGTCGAAACGTTGTAGCATGCCCTGATTATCCGGCCCTCAGCGTCGAGGATGTAATCGGCACCGTAGCTTATGTCTGTGGGAGCGAAAACGGTTGCGCCGAGGAGCTTTGAGAATGCCCCACCGATGGCTGAATGGTTCTTTCCCGTCGAGCAGGAGTTGAAGATGATTAACGGGTTCTTGACAAAACTGTCCTGCAGCCTTGCCACCTCCAGCCCATCGCCATGGCTCAATGCACCGGTTTTGCTGCCCGTATTGCCAAGCCATACGCCGTACGGCGTTCCATGGCCGTTTATGACAAGCACGGATATCGGCTGCTTGTATAGCGCGGAAACTTCGTTTATCCTGCTGTAAAAAGTCAGGTCGGCGTTTGTTTCCGCAATCAGAACCCTGTAATATTTCGTAAGCCCTTTCAGCTCCCAGCCGATGCCGGAGAAAGCGTTATTCCAGTCTGTTTTGGCGGCCATTGAAAGCAGAAGGGGCTTCTGGGACGGGTTTGAGGGGTCTGCATTCCTGCTTGCTTCCTCCAAAAGCTCGGCCGGGTACCTGAAAAAGTACTCGATGCCGAATATCTTGTACATTTCG
Source organism: Microcaldota archaeon (assembly GCA_013425425.1). GTDB lineage: Archaea > Micrarchaeota > Micrarchaeia > Anstonellales > Bilamarchaeaceae > JAVZJR01. The sequence continues at coordinate 17,201 of JACCLJ010000053.1, read as the reverse complement.
CGCGTTTTCTCGGCTCCGATGACCGAAACGCCGTAAGAAAAATTCAGCACCTTCCTAAGGTCTGGCTTCTCGGCCCTGAAAATTGCATTTACGAGTGCAGCGCCCTCTTCATAATCCTTGTAGGAAATTTCCCGGGACGAGTAGCCTATGACTTTTTTCATGGATTTTATTGCATCTATCACTTCATTCCCCTGCGCGTCCCCTATGCCGATCTCCACGAGCTTTACCACGCCCAGTTTGAAGCCGAATACGTTATTTACCAGCTCGACAAGCGCGCGTATTGCCGCCGGATTGTTATTCGTCCTCGCGAGGATCATGCCCTCGAGGTCGCACAGCTTCCCTGCAAGCATCGCATATTTTTCATCCCTGCCTTTAACCGGAGGCGAGGCGGATTTGATTATGAGCTCGAGATGCCAGAGAAACTGGTCCGCATCTTTCGACCTTTCCGCAAGAACTTGCACCGTATCGACGCAATCGTACTGCTCGGTGGAGAGGGTCACCCCTTCAGTCGTAGTGTAATATGCTCCTGCAAAATAATTTATTTTTGCCATCGCCTCCGAGGCCCGCCCTCCTGCGCGCTGGGCAGCGAGATTTGCTGCTTTGCCTATCTTTCCGGCGAACTCCGGGTTCATGCTGTTGAAATCGAAGTGCAGATTTGAAACCAGGGCAAGGAAAAAATCGAGCCCGTATTTCCAATTTCCCTGCGATTCACCGGCAATCATGTCCATGCTGCCGCAAAGCCTGTTTGCGAATTCGGCATCGAATTTTTTCGATTTGTATTTGTTATCAACCAGAATCTTTTCCGTAACCTTCATTGCATATGTGAATTTTTCGCTGTCCGCAGACCTTTCCGCCAAAACGCCGATCATATCCAGCAGGCCTTGCGGCTGTGCGCTCGCTGCATAGGCATCCAGCCGCTTCTGGAAATCTTCCGGTTTCTCGTTCAAGTTCCTATAAGGCCGGTTTAGCATAAGCGTCCGGTAAATCCGCAATGCTTCTTCCTTGCCCGGCCCGGCTTTTGCCGAAACCGCATCTGCGGTTTCGCATATTTTTTTTGCAAAACCGCCCGGGTCTGCGAGCATTTCGCCGCTCCTATTCAATCGCGCAATAATTTCGGCTTTGTAAAGTATGTCGTCCTTGGAAGCCGAATTCTTCGATATGGCCTCGACAACGCCAAACATTTTCGGAGTCATGGACCACCAGCATACTTTCGAGCAGTACATTGTGCTCGCAGAATCCAAAACCTTCGGGAAAACGTCTTTTTTTGCATCGCCGGATTTTTGCGCAAGCTGGTTGACTGCCGCCGCAATCCGGGTTACGTCATCCGCAGTTATTTCGTAACCGCCGGCGTTATAATTATAGCCCGGAGTTGTCGTTAGCCTTGAGAGTATCTCAAGCGAGTATACTGCATTATTGCCGGAACTTTCAACAAGCTGTTTCACCAATGGCATTTTCCCAACGTCAAAAAAATAGCTCGTCGTAATATAGCCGAGGTGCTTGAATGCAAGGGCGAGCTCTTCGTTGTTGTCGCCGATGTTTTTTATGAGCAACTGGTGTATTTCGTTCAATTCGCGCATTCCACTCTGCTTCTGATTATTCAGGGTGTACGGGTAGCAGTGTTCGGTTGCCATACAATCCTCGATTTCCATCTTCTCATGCTTTTTCGCCATGCAGCCGCGCACGCTTGCGCCTATTGCTATCCCGCCAACCAGTGCGATAGGCACAACGATGGGCAATGCTTTCCTGAAAGCGTTTTTGACACGCTCCCTCACGCTCGGCCTTTCAGCTGCTTTTAGCTCCTGCAGATTTCCTTCCCCACCCATAATATCGGTTTAACCTTTGTATCAGACGTTTTTTAAACATTTTCATCTAATGTTTAACACAGATTATCCATCAGGGGTGGGAATACGAAAGGGAAGGAGTGGACAGAACGCGAGGTTTCGAAAACATACAGGCAGGGAAACACCGCGTGCGGATGGAGAGGGAAACGTAAACCCCTTACAGAAGGACCTGTGCTTTACGTTTCCTCGCCGATTGCTCCTAATACCGCGAAACTGTTTTTCGGAATCGTGAAGAAGCTGCTTGAAGAACTGGGCTGCAGGGCACGCATAATGGGCGAGCCTGAAGTTGACTTCAGGAGATACCGTGGGAACCTGCTGATGCCGTACGTTAAAACACTGGCACATGAGCTGCAGGGGATGGATAACGCCAGCGTCGTGCTAAACGGAAACCCCGGCGAGATAATGCTGATGGCGCTGCAGGAATACCCGAAGCTGGCCAAACACATAAACAGGATGATATTCTTCAACTGCTCATTGCATACCGGGCAGTGCGATGAGCACATGGGACCGCACACCGCCATGATAGAGATATTGAAGCAGGTTGAATGCACATTGTTCCGAAGCCTTGCGATGGAGCTGGTTGCCCGGAAATTCCTGGACTCGCAGAGCGGCTTCAGCGTAAGGAACGCGAAGAGGGAGTTAAGAAAAACCGGCTATCCGGATTTGGATGCGGTGATGGAGGCGCGCGAGGCCATCGTAAAGCTGACCGTGCAGGCTGGACCGGGATTCATGTCCAAGGCGATGGAGGACTGGCTCGGCCTGATGAGGCGGATAGATTACAAGTCGCTTTATGCTCTGCACGGGGAAAAAATGTACTGCTTCTGCACCACCCTGGATGCAGAGAGGCTGAAGGAAGAGAACCTCGCGAATGTCTTCCAGATGAGGGGTGCGAAAAACCATACTGTGACGCTGGACAGGCCGGTTACTACTGCAAACGTAATACTCGACGTGCTGAAAGGAAGATACGATTAATTGTTTTTCTGCGTTGCCTGCACCCAAACTTAATAAAGATTAATCCCTAATTTATGCCAGGTGAGGCTAATGGATAAGACGGAGAATTACGAAGTCAAAGATTTATCGCTCGCAGAGCAGGGGAAGCTTAATATCGAGTTCGCAGAAGCGCACATGCCGCTCATGGCGAAGATAAAGGCGAGAGTGGCCAGGGAGAAGCCTTTCAAGGGGCTGACCATCGGGCTTGCGCTGCACATAACCAAGGAAACCGCAGTGCTTGTGAAAACGCTTGCTGCAGGTGGTGCGAAAGTGGCGGTGGCGAGCTGCAATCCGCTCAGCACGCAGGATGACGTGGCTGCAGCGCTTGCGAAAGAAGGGTTTGCCGTTTACGGCTATAAGGGCGAGGGCACGGATGATTATTACAAGTATATAGAAGCGGTGATAGCGCACAATCCGGACATAACCATAGACGACGGATGCGACCTCGTGACTGCGATTCATACGAAGCACAAGGACCTGTTGCCGAGAATAATCGGCGGGTGCGAGGAAACGACCACTGGGATCATCAGGCTGCATGCGATGGCAAAGGACAATGCGCTGAAATATCCGGTTATCGCGGTGAACGACAATAAGACGAAGCACATGCTTGACAATTATTACGGGACAGGGCAATCCGCGATTGACGGGCTGCTCAGGGCGAGCAACATCCTTATTGCGGGAACTGTTTTTGTCGTCTGCGGGTATGGCGATTGCGGGAAGGGCGTTGCGATGCGCGCGAAGGGGATGGGCGCGAACGTAGTTGTCACGGAAGTGGACGCATTCAGGGCGATGCAGGCGGTGCTTGACGGCTACCGGGTTATGCCTGTTGCGGATGCCGTGAAGATTGGCGATATATTCCTTACAGTCACCGGAGACAAGCACGTGCTGACAACCGAGCACGTAAAGGCGATGAAGAGCGGCGCGCTTCTTGCGAATGCGGGACATTTCGACAACGAAGTCGACGTAGGCGGCATGAACAAGAAATGGAAAAAGAGGAGGATAAGGCCGTTCTTGGATGAATACGACGTTGACGGGAAGAAGGTTTACCTCGCTGCGGAAGGGCGGCTTGTGAACCTGGGCGCTGCGGAGGGGCATCCGTCCGAAGTCATGGCGACTTCTTTTGCAGGCCAGACGCTTGCATGCGAATACCTTGTGAAGAATAAGGGAAAGTTGGGTGCGAATGTCATTACACTTCCCAAAGAGCTGGACAATGAGATAGCGGAATTACAGCTTGAAGTAATGGGAGTGAAGAAGGATGCGCTCACGAAGGAGCAGGACAGATACCTCCACAGCTGGCAGGAAGGGACATAGAAAGATTTATAATTAAAATTGGAGAATGGGTTTCAAGGTGTTTAATATGGCGACCAAGCTGTCAAAACTATACGGAATGGAGATTTTCACCGATACGGGGAAATTTCTCGGAAACGTGCAGGACTTCATCCTTGACTTTGAAACGGGCGAAGTGCTGAGGATACTCACCGAGCCGATGCCTGGCGGAAAAGAGGAGATCAAGAAGGCGCTCAGGGAAAAGAGCATAATGTACAAGAACGTGAAATCTGTAGAGGATGTCATCGTTGTCATGAAGGGACCGACCACGATACCCATTGAAAGCTAGCAGGGATAGCAGATGGGCGGTCTCCAGAAGGTTTTTGCGATTATAGGCGGCTTAGCAATAGCGATAGGCGTCATCTACCTCGTGAATACACTGGTTCCGCTTGGGCAGGACATGATGATAATACTGGGCGTGGTGCTCACATTATCGGCAGGCACCTCGTTATATTTTATGACGAAAGGCTCCGGCGGCTAAGGGGCAAGCCCCAGCATTTTCTTAATTTTTTTCTTCACTTTTTCAGGCTTTACGGCCACCATGCCCGTTTTCGGCTGTCCGTATACCACCAGGTCCTTTTTTCCGCCGGCCAGTATGAACGCGAGCGCGGTAAGGTCCTCTTCCCCGTCTATCAGCACAGCCCCGCCCTCGCGCAGGAGGCGCTTTGCGTCACGAAGGATGCGGCCCGAAAGCGTGCCCTTCCGGTTGCGGTATTTTCTGACGCTTGTGAATGAAGAGAGCAGCATGCGCTTTTTGGCCGCGCTGATTTTTTTCCGCATCACCCTGAAATCGAAAACCGCGAGATGCGGCACTATCCCGAGCCTCAGGACATTGGCCGTGGATTCGTCGCCCACCGAAATTATCCTTTTGCGCATATTTTTCAAAAAAGAGGCATCCGGGTAAACCTTTCCCAGGGGTTTCCTGAGCTGTTTCTTTGCATCATCCGAAATGACAGCCATGGGGAATCAAATCAAAAAAAAGAAAAGTAATGCGGCGCTAGCGGCAGCAGCAGCATCCTTTTCCCGGTGTCGTTTTCTTTGCCTTCTTTTTTGTTGCTTTTTTCTTTTTTGCCATGTTTAATCACCTGAGCATCAGCCTGCGTATTTCTCGGCGTATTCGCCTATGTACGGAATCTTGTACATATGGCCTTTGTAGGCATAGACAATCCCTACGTAAATGCCATATAGCCAGACAAACGGGGCTATGATCCATCCCAAGATAGGTATGAACATCAAGACCAGGGTAATCGCCCCGAGAATGAGAGACTGCATCGCATGGAACCTGGCGAATTTGTCTTTCGAAATCAGGAATACGACCAAGCCCCCGAGCCATGAGAAAATGTACGCGAGAAGCGCCAGCAGTTTCGGGTCTGTTTCGCCTGCCGCTTCTGCCTTTGGAACCTTTTTTTCTTCTGCCATAATATCAACCTCTTATTCCTCTTCTTCATTAACCTTTTTAAAAATGTACCTATGCTAATTCGGGCATGGATGAGAGCGAAAAGGAAGAAATAAAGAACATGCACTGGTCCGAAATCATAGCAAAAAACGTCGCTGGGGAGCGGAAGCCGCCTTTCGTTGTGGCCGCGGGCATAACGCCCAGCGGACCCGTCCATCCCGGAACTTTATGCGAATTCCTTTATGCGCATGCCATAAGCGAGCAGCTGAAAAGGCATGGCAAGGCCAGTTACGTTTTCATATCGGACGATTTCGATGCGCTCGATTCCGTACCCGAGCCGCTGAAAGAACATGAAGCGACCATCAAGGAGGACATGGGGATGCCGCTTGCATACGCCCGCGACCCGAAGGGCTGCCACAAGAGCTTTGCGGAGCATTTCATCGCCGAGACGCTTGAGATAATGAAGACATTCGGAGTAAAGCCGGAATTTGTGAGGGCGAGCGAACTTTATTCAAAAGGCAAGTACGACAAGTATGCGCGGATTCTCTGTGAACGGAAGGACGAGGTGAAGAAGGTCGTCCAGGAAAGCTCGATGCGGGAAACAATGCCGGCGGACTGGTTTCCGCTCCTCCCGCTCTGCGAAAAATGCAAAAATATAGACAAGAATGTCGTGCTCGAATACAAGGATGGCTGGTATAAATACAAATGCAGCAAATGCAGCCACGCCGGAGAGGACAGGATTGAGAATCATCATTACAAACTGCTTTTCAGGCTCGACTGGCCCACCCGCCAGAAATTCCTGAACGTGGTGGTGGAGGGCGGAAGCGTGGACCACCATTCGCCCGGCGGAACGCTCAGCACGGTCTGCGCAATCCACAGGAAAATCTACAACGAGGAGCCGCCCTATCTCTACAAGTTCGGTCTCCTGAAATACAAGGGCAAGAAATACAGCAAGAGCAAGGGGATAGGCCATACTGTGAACGAACTGCTTACGCTCGCGCCCCCGGAACTCATAAAGTACGTCCTGTTCAGGCCGGACGTGCAGGAGGACAAGGAACTGGTGATGGACAAGGAAACGCTTTTCCCGCTTCTCGATGAGTTCAGGCGGGTTTCGCAGATGCGCGAGACGCAGGATGTGTCGAACAGGGCGGACCGCAAGAAGCTCATCGCATTCGAGCTTTGCGAAGTGAAGAAAATTTGGAAAGCGGATATAGCCGACGCCATCCTTTATTACAATATATATCATGACTGGAAAAAAGCCGGAGAGCTTTCAGGGGATGCCGGGGGAGTCGGATTCCTCAAGCCGTATCTGTCCGTCTGGATGGAGAGGGGGCTCGTGCCTGACCGGTACATGTTCGAGATAAGCATGAAGGAAAAGGCGGGCGGGTTGGTCAAACATTTCCTTTCAAAGCTGGAGCCGGGCATGGATGCCGAAGCGATACACAACGCGGTATTCGCAGTGGCGCAGGAGAAGGGCATCGAAGCTAAAGAGGTTTTCAGGGAGATTTACGGATGGCTGATAGGAAAGGACGCGGGGCCGCGCCTCGGAAAGATGATCTACGCGCTTGGAGTGAAGAAAGTCAAGGAAGCGGCAGGGGTCTAGATGGCCGAGATAATAAGATATGCGGGCGGCGACATCGACCGCGCGCTTTATCGTGCGAAGGATGCCGTGCTCAGCGGCAAGGTTCTCATCTATCCTACTGATACCGTTTACGGCATAGGAGGGGATGCGACAAGGCAGGAAACCGTGGATAGGGTAAGGAAAATAAAGGGGCTGGGCAGCGATAAGCCGCTCTCGGTCATGATGGCGGATATGAACATGATAGAGGAATACTGCGAGATAGGGCTGTGGGAGGAGATGATACTGAAAAGATACCTGCCCGGGCCGCATACGTTCATCCTGAAACTGAATAAGCCGCTTCCGGTGAGCTCCGATGGCACGCTCGGCGTAAGGATTCCCGAATCGGACTTCTGCAACAGGCTGAGCGAGGAGGTTGCTAAACCGATAGTGAGCACGAGCGCTAACAAGACAGGCGAGCTGCCCCCGACGGCATTTGAAGAGATAGGGAATGGGATAGTGGAGGCGGCCGACATTGCGGTGGACAACGGACCCACCAGATACAGGAAATCATCGGATGTAGTCGACCTGGTTAACAAGAAGATAATACGGAAGGGAGTCGGGGTCATAGACCTTACGAAATTCCCCGAGTATTAGATTTGCCTGCATTCGGATTATCCTGCATTTCAGCGTATTCCAGGCCGAGCATCCTGCAGAATTCTTCTATCTTTCTTTTGTGCGCCCGGTTCGTGCTCTCCTTAAGGACGAAGACCTTCTTCACAGGCTCGACATTTTTCTCAATCGCCTGCCTGAACACGGCTTCATCGAGTGCATCGAGCGTGTATTTGGGCGCAATGTGGCCAACTGCGCAATCGGTCTCGAGGATTAGTTTCGTGAATTCCTTCGCATAATGGCCTCCCCCGATGCCGAGCACCGATTCGTATTTTTCATTCCGCATCAGGCTGGCCGCCACTGCAACCGCCACGGATTCCGCCGCGGCAGGATCGCTCCATTCCTCTTCCGTGCTTCCTATCTCAACGAAAATAATCGGAACGCTGCAGGTCGGGCCGTGATGGTCTGCCTCCATGACGACCGGCCATGCTGTCTTGTTTGCCCTAGCGAGCTCCTGGACGAGGATTTTCAGCCTGCTGCCGCATGCGACGTTCAGGGTTTTCGCATCGCCGCCGTATTTCGCTTCGTTCCAGTTGCCCGGAAAATGCGCAGTGAGCATCTTCTCCCCGCTTTTGCTCTTGTGCGAGCTGAGCACGAGAAGATAGTCCGTATCGAAACCGGTCGGCACCTCAAGAACGGAGGGTGCGTGCGTGTTGATGAGCGCAACACCGTTTTTCTCCCACCTGTTTTCGCCTTTCGCAATGAAGCCATGCTTCTCAATCAGCATTTTTGCGATGTTCCTGCTCGCGATGTTGTTGGAGGTGAACAGCAGTACCGGCATCAGCCCGCCCCCATAATAAGGAAAAACAATACTGCCGCAACCGGCACGGTTATGTTGTCATCCATCCCGAGGTCCAGGCTTTCCACGAATGCAGCGATGAGAGCAGCAGGGATTATGGCGGCTCCGACAAAGAGATATGCGGGAAGCGACGAAAGGAAGAATGCGATGCTGCCCTCGAGCGTTTTTTTCCGGTTGTAGGGAAAACGGATCCTGCCGCGCATGCCAACAAGCGTTGAAACGCTGTCGCCCACGCCGATTATCACCAGCGATGCGGCGATTGCGTTTACGTCGCTAAGGAACGTTGCGATGAGAAGGACGCCGGTCGCATAGCAGGCGGAGCCCCATCCGGGGAACAGCACCTCATCCCTTTCGAAATTCCGTATGAACCATTCCACAAGGGAGATTTTTTTGCCGCGCAGCGAGAGGTTGACAAGGAAAAGGCCGATGATTACCGTGAAGAATGTGAACGCGATGAGGAATCCTCTCCCGTAAAGCAGCAGGACCGCGACTGCGAGCAGGCCGAGAAGAAGGTGGATTGTCTGGCGCCTGAACTCCCGGTTTTCCATCAGAAAAACCTCCTCCAGAGGACATCCACCATATAATAGGTGATGAGCGCGACCGGCAGGGCGCCGGCTATGTCTATGAAGCTGTGCGCCGCAAGCACGAGGCGCGTGAAAGACACGAAGAGCGCGAAGAGCGTGAAAAACCAGTAGCTTTTCTTGTCGAGGAACGAGACCATGAGCGTGAACGCGACGGCCGCATGGACGCTCGGGAAGGAATAATCGGACGGGCATCCATCGAGCCCCATGGAGGTGCACGGCCGCTCCATTCCGATGGCTGATTTTATGATGACGGCGAAAACCGTTGCCAGCAAAAGGGCGCTGAAAATCTTCACGCGCTTCGGGTTCCTTTTTTCCGCAACCAGGACCAGCGTTATCACGATCAGCGCGAAAACCACGTAATTATCGAGGATGCGGCTGGCTGAAGTAAGCAGTTCATTGTTGATGTTGAATGCGAAAGAGGATAGCGCGTCCATCAAACCAGCCTAGAAATTTACGAAAGTAAAGGTTAATAGGCTAACCGCCGCCAGCAGGAGGAAGTATACCGCCGCGCGCGATTTCTTTCCTTCGATGTCTGCGATGTAGAATGAAGATACCAGCGAGTATATTATGAGATAGGCCGGGATGAGCGACAGGGTATACGCAATCAGCTGGGGCGCAGACGGGTCGCTGAAGAATTCCACCAGGCTGCCGATGAGCGATAATGCTATCTTCAGTATCATCGGTATGAGAAGACCGCCGAACAGTATAGTGTACTTCTGCATCGACAGGAGGTTCGCCCGCTCCCTTTTTATCTCGAAATTCTTGAGCAGGTCCTCTGCTATGCTGTGGAGCTGGCCGAAGGCGTTGGCGTCGAAAACGTGCTTCAGCATCGTGCATGCCTTCCGCAGCGCTGGCGACTCGTTGCGTTTCCACAGGTCCTCAAGGACGGCGTCCGTCCCAATATTCATCGCAAGCTGCCTTTTCGATTTTGCGGCCTCTTCGGAAAGGGCGCCGTAGCCGCCTTTCTCTATGCCCTCGAAAATCTTTTCTATCCTTGTGGATTTCGGAAGCGCGGATACCGTGAAAAGCGCATCCGGAAGATACTGCTCTATCTCCTCGGTCCTCTTTTCCCTCATGTAGGAATTGTAAACCGCCCAGAGCATCACGGCGGTGCCTATTGCGATTGCGATCAGGCGGGCACTTCCATCGAGAAAGAGGAATGAGAAGACGAACAGCAGCGCCGGCAGGAGCACCATCATATCCATCGCGCTTCCGCGCGACGCGAGCGGAGAGTACGGAACGGACGATTTGCTGAGCAGAAGGAGGAGAACGCTTATGGCCGGAAAAACAAGCAGGAGCGCGACTGCTATTCCGGCTTCCGGAACCGCGCCGCCTACCCCGAATTTGCCGAGGATAACGTAAACGAGAAAGAACGTGGGGAGTATTGCGGACGTCATTATGAAGAGCATCCCGAATATCGCGCTTTTCGATGCATGCTCCCTGAGCTGGTGCTGCTGGACTGAAAGCAATTCGTCGCCTATCCTTTTTATCTCGGTCCCGGACCCTCCGACTTCGTATGCGGAAAGAATCTGGGAGATGGAGCGCTTTATGGGAAGGGAGTTGAACGATACGGCTAAGCGGGAGAACGCCTTTTCAACGGTCACGCCGCTGTTGACGTCCCTCACGACCCCTCTCAATTCCCTTGCCGTTTCGCCTTCTTCTTCGGAGACGAGGGTAAGGGATTTCATGAAGGGTATCTTCATGTTTATGAACATGCCCATCGTCCTGAGCGCAAATGGCATCTCCGCCTCCATCACTTTCGAGCGCCTGTTAAGCTCGAATGAGGGAAGGGCGAGCAGGAAGATGAAAAAAGCGAGAAAGGAAACGGGAAAAACCGCCAGCGCAACTTCCTGGAAGAGGAAAAGCGAAACGATGAAGGCGAACACCGACAGGAAAAGCGAGATGAAAACCGCCGCGCCGGCATAGCGGTGTTCGTCCGCGTCCGGATAAAGTATGGTAAGGGGCTTGAGCATCCTGCTTCCCACCCCGACTTCCGGGAAAGCATGCGCGTTGCCCGCGATAAAATCGAGAAGGCTCATTGCTTTCCGTCACCCTGCACTTCCACGATTCCGTAAAGCTTCTTCTGCAGGCCGGCGTAAAACCCTTGGAATTCGCGCTCGAGGCCGGTAATCAGCTTCTTTCTCATCTCCATTTCGGCTTTTATCTCCCTCGCGCTCATGCCGAAGCCGTCCGCAATCCTGCCGAGGAGCTTCCCTCCGGTTTTGAACCTCAGGCTCCCCGTCTTCCTGTCAAGGAAAAACAGCTGCTTCGGCCCGTTGTCCATCTCCGCTATCTCGGTCATCCTTCTTACTTCAACATTCTTCCTTTTCTTCGGATCGTAAAGAAGCATGCGCCTCTGTATGACGATGCAGTCCGCGCTTTCCATGTCCCTCTCGTTTATGCCGAAGCTCCTTATGCGCTGGCATGCCTCGGCCGCGCCCTGCGAATGCAACGTCGCGTAGCAGCCCCTTGCCTGCCCCGCAAGAAGGACGTCGAAAAGCGCCTCGAATTCCGGCTTGGTCCTCACTTCCCCGACAATCATGCGGTCGGGCCTCATCCTGAGCGTATCATACATCAGGTCCTTGAGGCCGATCTCCATGTCGCGGTTCGCAACGAGCCTCAGCTGGTGGCTGTGCGGAACGTTTATCTCGGGAGTTTCCTCTGCAATCAGTATCCTCTCGTTTGCCGGAACGAACGAGAACAATGCGTTCAGGAGCGTTGTTTTTCCGGAGCCGGTATTCCCGCCGATAAGAACGGAGTTGTCGCCTTGCATGACCAGCGAGAGAAAAGCGAGGGCCTCGGCAGTAGTGGACTTCAGCTCGAAAAGCTCCCTTGGGGAGAATGGCCTCTGCCTGAATTTCCGTATGGTTATCTCGCCCTGCGAGATGGGCGGGAGGGAAGCGTGCAGCCTCGAGCCGTCCGGCAGCATCGCGTCGAGCCTCGGGTTCTGCATGGTTATGTGCCTTCCGAGGCCACGCGCCATCTTGTTGGCTACGTCCGCTATCGCCTTCTCGCTCGTGAAGCATGCGTTGACGCTCTTCCACCCCTGGTTTTTCACGTAAACGTAAACCGGCTTGTTTGTCCCTATGACGCTTATCTCCTCGATATCCGGGTCGGCTACAAGAAGGTCCATGAATGCGAATGCGTATATGTGCAGGAAGGCGGCGCGTGAGAGGTAATCGAGCTGTTCCCTGTCGAGCGCTATGCCGTCCTCTTCCGCTGCTGAAATGAGCAGGTTCCTTACGAGCGCCTCGCTTTCCTTTTCGCTGCCAAGCTCGCGGACGCGCGCGGCCTCCCTGAAGCGCTCCTCCGCCCTCTCTATCATCTGCTCTTCGGCATCGCTGAGCCTCGGGAGACTGACCCGGTAATCGCCCTCCTTGAGTATCTTCCATCCCAGCATCTTATGTTCCCCGCCATTTCGTCATGGATTTTTTATCATATTGCCGAATTTCGAGCCCTTCCGCTTTAGCAGGACTATCCTCGAGGCCCAATCTTCGTCTTCCGTGCGGTAAGAGGGTATCACTGCGACGAGTTTTCTCGTCCATGCCTTGACATAATCGTGCGGTGCCATGTTGTCCCTCTCCAGCCGCTCCCTTGAAAGCCCGAGATGCATGTATGACTTCACCTCGATGAAATCCGGCCCTGATGTTTCGAGCATCGTTGCATATTCGCGCAGGTGCGCATCGAAATCGTTCACGCCGCGTATGAGCGTAAGCCGCACGACAGTCCTGCAGCCTAGCGTCTTGAGCATCGCCAGCGTTTTCTGCAGGCGCTTCCATCCGTCCCGGTAAACGGAGCGGTTGAGTTTTTTGAAAAGTTCTTCGCACGGTGCGCTGATTGAAACGTAAAGCTGCGTGGGAAGCGCCTTCCGCCTCTTAAGCGCTGCAAGCGCCTGCGGCTCCTGGCCGTTCGTGACGAGGAAGATGCTCCGCACTTCCTTGTTTTTCCTAAGAAGTTTTATCAATTCGCCAAGCTTCGGATAAATGGTGGGCTCGCCCGAAAGCGAGATCGCCCAGTGGGATGGGAATTTTTTGAAGCTCTCGTCAAACCGCTTTCTGTCCGCGTCACCGGCCCCGCCTATTCCGCACACGAGCAGTTTTCTTTTTTCCACGATTTTATCTATGATGAGCTGCGGCGGGTCGGTTTCCCTTTCGCCCATCTTTATCTTCTTCATCCATTCCGCAGGCCGCCAGCAGTGAACGCAGCATTCCTGGCAGAACGCGAATGCCGGGCTCATCTGGGCGCAGCGGTGGCAGTCGATGCCGTAGAATTTCTGCTTGTAGCATACTCCCTGCCCGCGGAGCGATTTTCTAGTCCAGCCGCATATCTGGACCGCGGAATGCCTGCCTGCGATTCCATAATGTGCGTTCTCGTAGCGGCGGATTGTCTCTCCGTCAATGGCAATTGCTCCTTCCCCTTCACCCATCTGAAAACCCACTGATAGATTGGCAGAAAACGAATAAAAAATCAAAGGAAAAATGCCGCTAGCCGGGCCTTTCAACAATTACCGTTCCTTTCATCGCCATGTGCGTGAGCGCGTAATATTCGTAAGTTCCGGGTGGAACGTCCATCGTGACGGTTGCGCTTACGCCTGGCCCGATAATTTCAGTATCGAATACTCCCGTGTAGGTTGCCGACCTAGGATATGCTCCCCCATTCACCCACGTAATCCTGTCCCCGGCATTAACCGTTATCGTTTCCGGGTCGTAGGAGAAATCGCGTATCGTTACCGTATAGTCCTGCGGGACGTATTCCGTCACGGTTTTTTCCATGTAGAAGTTTACCGTCTTGGCTATGGATGGCGAATATGAGGAATGGTCGTTATGGACCAGCTCTATCCTGAGCGTATGCGACCCCGGCTCGACGCCCTCCAGGGTATATGCTTTGCTGAATATGTGGACTGGCGCGCCGCCGTCTATGGAAACCGCGAAATGCCCTTCTCCGACGTTGTTCGGCATGCTTCCCTCCGGCTTGATGATGAGATTGGAAGTGCTGAGAAGGATATCCACGGAACCGTAAGCCGCTCCGGTTGAGAGCACCGCGCCTTCATCCGGGCTTACTATGACGAAAGACGGAACCGCCGGCGGAGCAGGCGGAGGCGTTATGTTTTCCTGCGGCGCCTGCGGCTGCTCGCCGCCGATGCAACCGAAAAACAGCATAAGAACCCCAAAAACAAGGATAATGTTTCTCATTTTAACCACGTCTAATATTTGCATAGCCATCTTTAAAATACTTATTTAAGGTTAGAATATGGCTGGGTTCCTTATGATAAAGGCGGTGCTGTTCGATTTCGACGGTGTGGTTGTGGATTCCGAGCCTGTGCACCACAGGACGTTCATGCAGTTCCTCAAGCCGCTTGGCATAAGCGTTGATGAAAAGAGATGGTACCGGGAATTCGCAGGCACGGGCTCGAGGAACATCTTCACCGTGCTGCTCGGCGAGGCTGGCATAACGGATGCGAAAAAGATAGAAGAGTACGTGGAAAAAAGGAAGAAGGCTTACGGCGGACTTGTTGAGAAGGGAGAGGTGAAAGCGAAGGCCGGCGTGGGGGAATTCCTCAAAATGCTCAGGGGGAATGGAATCAAAACCGCGGTGGTTTCAGGGGGCCACAGGGAGAATATAATTCTCGCGCTTTCCGTGCTCGGGCTCGGGAAATATTTCGACAGTATAATCGGCAGCGGGGATTATGAAAAACGCAAACCCTATCCGGATGCTTTCCTTGAAGCAGCCAAACGGCTCGGCGTAAAGCCTGCCGAATGCCTTGCTTTTGAGGATTCCGTTTCCGGCTTCAAGGCTGCAAAAAGCGCGGGCATGAAGGTGGTGCTTGCCCGCTCGCCTGCGGTAGAATACATAGACAGAAATGAGGCGCTTGCCGTGATAAAGGATTTCAGGAACTTCCCGCTTTCGCTTTTGAAATCATGAAATCGATGAAGGATGCGAGGTCCCTGCCTTCGGTTACGGATGCATTCCACTCCCCGCACCATCTTCCGTATTCCGCAAGCTCCTTCTTCTGCCGTTCCAGGTTTTTCAGGAATTCCCTGCGGAGCGTGCTGGTGATTTTCCATTGAACGGGGCAGCGGTAATTCTTCTTGTAAACGAGTCTGCTGCCTTCGTCTTTTCTGAAGGGATAGGTGCGGCAGACCATCGGCCTCGCTGCATAAACAGCGCATCGGTTGCCCTTGCCAAGAAAAACGCATGTTTCCTTCCTGTCCCTTTTCAGGCAGAGGACGAATTTTCCGGGCTTATTATTTTCAAAAAGAGTAAACGAATGCGCGAGGGCGGGGTCGAATCCCTTTGCTGAAGCCGTTCCGATCCAGCCGAAGCTCTCCGTATAATCAATAAGGCGGAGAAGGTCGCGCGCAGTGATGGTGATTGTATAATTCCTGCAGCATCTCGCGTTGCATTCCGCACATGGGCCGCTCAGCGCTTCAGGTGGTGACATCGTCCATCCTGTTCTTCTTCTCGGCTTCCTTTATTTCAATCGCAATGCGCCTGCCGAAGCTTACGCTTTTCCTGAAGAGATATTCGGAATACGGCGTGAAGCGCGTACCCGGTGAGCCGGGAATTCTAAGCGAAACATCGAAGCATACGAAATGCTCGCCATCGCGCTCTTCAATCGCGCCCTGCAAGGCGAACGGACCGATCAAGCCGGGCGCGTACTCTTTTTTCGCGGCCTCTGCGAGCGCATCTCCTGCCTCAAGCGCCTGCTGGAGGAGCGATTCGCGGATTGTGCAGGCTATATGTCCTGTTTCTATGGTGCTCGGCTGGGTGTGCCTCAGGAGTTCGAGCTGCTTGTCTGCCGGAAGGCGGAGAAATCCATCAAGATTCGTCTGCCTTCTTGTGTCTATCCCGAGAAGCTCGACTTCGTCATGCAGCGGCGAGTAGAAGAAATTGAAGTTGAAGTACGCGCCGATGACGTATTCCTCTATCTTGGCATTCCTCAGGCCCTCTTTCGTTATTTTCCCTTCCCTGAGGAGCGCCTCGCTCTTTTCCACATATTCCTCGGAGCTTCTTGCAAGGAAGAACGCGCGCTCGTAGCTCCTTTTCGCCTCGCTCACTTTCACTATGCAGAGCGTATCTATCCTGTCCGGCGATTTTATCAGCTTCGGAAACCGTATGCCCGCCTTTTTCATCAGGTAATACTGGTCCTTTTCCACGTTCCTCTCCTCGGCCCTCAGAAGGCGTTTGTTGCCGAAGACGGGCACGGAGAATTTCTTTTCTATCGCGTCATAGCCGACATAAACCGCGAAGGAGCGGTTCGGCACGAATACGCATTTCCTGTCAAGCATTAACTTTTGGTTTTTTTCATTCGCCATCTCGCTGAATTTGTCAAGCATGAGCACTTCGTCAACGACGCCTATTTCCTGCTCGCCGCGCTTTCTCGTTTTGTAATAAGAGGAATAAGTGGAATCCCTTCCCTTCTGGCATGCAACAAGCGTTTTGAACCCTTCAGCCTTCGCACCCTCGCAGACATCGAGCGCGGAATGGCTTCCTATTGTCGCTATCGTGTGTTCCATATTCCAGATAAGCAAAATGAGGTTTAAATTATTTGCCCTGAAGGCCTCGCTGCCACTCGACCGTCTTCCCGAGCCCCTCTGCGATTGGCATGGCCGCCTCGAAGCCGAGCAGGCGCTTCGCTTTCGAGACGTCCGCATAGGAATCGTAGATGTCGCCATCGCGTTTCTCTGCATAAACAGGGTCGATGTCATGGCTCGTAAGCTCTGAGAGTATTCCTTCCAGCTGGTTTATCGTGAGCGGAACGCCTGTCGCGATGTTGAATGCTTCGCCCGCAGCGCCTTTTTTCTCCGCGGCAAGAATATTTGCCTCTACGACGTCGTTAACGAAAACGAAGTCCCTCGTCTGGTTCCCGTCACCGAATATGAGCGGGCTTTCGCCGTTCAGCATTTTTCCGATGAACCGCGTTATCACTCCGCTGTATTGGGAATTCGGGTCCTGGCGGGGCCCATATGCATTGAAATAGCGGAGGCACACCGTTTCAAGCCCCTTGCGGTTGAATTCCTTCATCAGCTTTTCG
>JACCLJ010000047.1 GCA_013425425.1 Microcaldota archaeon | reverse complement strand
CTTCACAAAAGAAGTTATCTCGTGGCTTGCCTGCCCGGGCGGCTTGTCTATTATCACAATCCCGTTATCAAGCAATTCCGCTGTTTCGTCATGCATTGCCTACCCCTTCCCCTTCTTTTTCTCGATTACCCTCAGGGCTGCCTTAAGGAGCTCTTCCGGCGTGCTGCGTTCCCCGTCCAGAATGGCGTCGAATATCTCCTCGTCCGTTATGTCTATCCCATAAACCGCCTTATACCGCTTTATGTTGTTGCCATCCCGTTCCCGGACATGCTTGAGCGCTTCCTTGACGCTTATGCCCTCCCTTCCCGCAACCCTCTCGGCCCTCGTCTTCTCGGATACGACCAGCTTTATCCTGACGTCCGCATCCGCCATCCATGGGCCGAGCCACGTAGTCACCACGCAGTCGCCTCCGGCAATCTCCTTCTTCAGGAGCTCATCGAATTTCCTGTCTATGCTGTGGTCCTTTTCCGCCCTTTTCTGCAGCTCCATAAGCGGGATGCCCTGCTCTTTCGCAAGGTCCTTGAAGGTCGGGCAGACCATCCGGTATCCCAGCTTTTCAGCAAGCAGTTTCCCGAGCGTGTTCTTTCCAGAGCCGGTAAATCCCCAAACCGCTATTATCATGTTCGCACCTATTTCTTGATTCTTCCGAGAATGAACGAAATCAGGAGGCCGCTCACGACCGAAATCAGTATGAACCACCAGTAGGGCTGGTATATCCTCTGGACGTTGAACAGGGGCAGCACGAAAGGAAGGTCGCTGTAAAACCAGGTTCCGCTGTCCAGCGCCGCCTTTACCTCCGTCGTACCCGAAGGCGCAGCCGCATACAGCCTTACCGTCTCGCCATCAGCGTAAAACATCTTGTCGGTGCCGGGCACGACCGGCTGGCCCGTTCCCTTTTCCACATAGGTATCGGCATCCTCGCGGGCATAAAAGAAATACGTCTGGTTCAACCCCAGCTGGCTTCCGTCGTTAAGCGCAGTTGCGGTGTACGTCCATTTGCCATAATTCGTGCCGCTGATTTCGTAGCAGCCGGAGAAAATCCCGTCGCCCGCAGACGCGTCGCACCCGTTTCCGTCGTCTTTCAGGATCATCGTGACGTCGTCCGAAGTCATCGGGTTGAAGTAGTTTACCGCATACATGAATCCTGCGAACAGCACGATGATGACTATCATGGGCTTGAACTGCGCCAGCATCATCTTGTTCATCTTGGGCAGGAATTCCATCTGCTCCTTCATTATCCTGTCCATCTCGGCCTTGTCTTTCTTCTCGGCCGCTTTTTTGTACGCCTCGCTGAGCGCTTTCGACTCCTTCTGCATGCCCTCCATTTCCTTCCTGTTGACCAGCTTCCCCTGTATATATCTCGTCAGGGAGGAATAGGCGATGGCTGCAAGTGCAACTAGCACTACATATGTCTGAAGGTCCATGCAAAGTCTTTAATGCGAAACATTAAAATCATTGACATCCATGTATTTTTCAATGGAAGGGGAAAAACGTGCCGCCATTGACGCAGCCACAAAGCTAAACATATATCTGCTTATTCTCAACCGCTACAAGGACCTGATAAAGGAAAAGGAATCGAAGACCATATCGGAGATAAGGCAGCTTGTTTCCCCCTACAACAACGAATCCCTGAAAAAACTGAAAGACGAGCTTACCTCGGAAATTTCCAACTACAGCTATGAAAAGAATTTTTACATGGCCATGGACAAGGCAATGGCATATGTCAAAAGGATAAGGACCTGCGAATTCGCAATCCCCTTCTGGATGTCGTTCGATGAAATACGCGAATTCGGCATAACGGATGCGATGAACAAATCCGTGCTCTTTGCCGCCCTGATGCGTTCTTTCGGCTCCGAGAACGTGAAGGTGGTCGTCACCAAAAAAGCCAAGCCCTACGTACGGTTCGAATGGGGCGGGGACAATTACCTGTTTGTTCCCGAAACCGGCTCGCTATTGCAGAACGAGGATGTCAGGCGGCTTTTCGAGTCTGACCCCGCGTCCTATGCCTTCAGCGACCTGTCATACGAGAACTACGAAGAGGAATAGGTTTGCGCGGCGGCATTTCCGTTTTTCCCTTGCCGTTTTTCCTGACGAACCTGGCGTAATCCGCTTCCATAGCCCTTCTTTCCTCAATGAGTCTTTTCCTCGCATACACTTCTGCGTTTACCTCTTCGCATGCATATCTCATACGGAGCTTTTTCATGCTTCTAAGGAACTCATTGTCGCTGCACTTTTCCAGCCATGCAAGCTGGAGCGAACGGATATCTCCCCTGTGGTCTATCGTACTTTTATTAAGAGACCCGCCATATGCCTCCTTTACCAGCCGTGCCGCATACGTTTTGCTGGGAAATATATCCGATTTGAGCGCAATCTCCGTTATCATCCTTTTTACTCTTTCATTCGCGCATGCCTTTACTTTTTTGCCGATATCCCGGGAAAACCTTCCTTCGCTCAACGCCTTAATAAAATCAGCATCATCCGCTTTTGCTATCCAATCCAGCTGCATCGTTGCCAGCTTCGTATTCCTCATAACTGTATTATCGCTCATGCCGATGCCGTATCTGACTTTTATCAGTTCAGCAATGGTGTTGCTTGCCGGAAATGCCCCGGCTTCGCTGCAAAGCCTTGCGCATATCCCGGAAAGTTTTTCCGTTATGAGTTTCCTGCCGCCGCGGTTCACGTTGAAAAATCCCCGCTTGTTGATGCGCTCCAGGAGTTTCCGTTCATCGCAGTTTCTTATCCACTCGGATTTCATTTTCTGTATATCTGCGACTTCCCTTATCCTCCACCTGCCCGCCCTTACGCCGTATTCTGCAAGCAGCTTGCGTATCTGGGGAGAACTCGGAAAAACTTCTGGATTTTCACGAAGCGCTGCACCCATGAATATCTTTAAGTCCTCCCTGCTCATCCATTTGCCCATGAAGAGTTATTGTGTCAATAAGTATTAAAACATATCAATAATCAGAATTCGACGATTTCCATCTTCCGCAGCGCTTCGTCAACGATTTTATCTATGCCTATCTTCTCCTCCTCTTTCTTCGCCTGCTCCGCCTTGACTTTCGTCGAGGGATGCCTTTCGGCAACGAGCGAGCAGCAGTCCTTGTATTCCTCTATCGATATCCCGTAAGTCCCGATTTTTTCTGCAAGCGCTATTATCTCTTTCTTGTCATGCCCTACGAGCGGGCGGTAAATCGGGTATTCGCTGACTGCGCTCGTGGCATAAAGGTTCTCGAGCGTCTGGGATGCCACCTGCCCCACGCTGTCCCCGGTCACGAAGCCGAGATGGCCGTTCTTTTCCGCGATGCGGTTCGCAAGCCGCAGGACGAACCTCCTGAAAACGACAAGTTCGCTCCTCGCTTCCATTTCAAAGGATTTCTCGTAAAACGCGCCGTACGGCACGAGAAAAAGCCTCATCTTCAGGGGATGATACTCCTTAAGCTTCTCAACAAGCCTGATTATTTTCGATTTCCTCGCCTTGTCATTCGTAGGGAAGGCATGCAGGTGGAGCATGTCAACCGTGCAGCCGCGCTTCATCATCAGCCAGGATGAGACGGGCGAATCTATCCCGCCGGAAAGCAATGAAAGCACCTTTCCGCTGCTTCCGACCGGCAGCCCGCCAAGCCCGCGGGTTTTCCCGAAAGAGATTATCGCAGCGTTCTTCACTACCTCTATGAATATCCATTCTTCGGGATTCTCAAGGTCAACCTCAAAACCGGAGCGCTCAAGCTCCATCCCGACCTTTTTGCTTATCTCCATGGAAGTCAGGGGATACTTCTTATCCGCCCTTTTGGTATCCAGCTTGATTTTCCTTTTCTTCATCCCGCCTGCGTTTCCGGTTATCGTATCGGTTATCTCCCCTATGCTGTTTCCGGTGCGCAATGATTCGGAAAACCATTCTATCCCGAACGTCCTTTTCAGGCCGTCCACTATCCGCTCATTTCCGTTGCTGCCCGGAAAGAGTATCAGCCTTCCCATCGCGCTTTTTATGTTCCTGCAGCCCGTCGCAATGCGTATATTATCGATAAGCCTCTGTTCGAAAACACGCCTGTTCTTCCCCTTCAGCGATATCTCTCCAACATGAATATTGAATACCCGCTCTGCAGCCAAACGACTCCCCTCCTAACCGCAAGCTTTTCAGCTTCAGTCGCATACCTGCTGCTGGACTATCCTGACTTTCGAAACGTTCAGGCAGTCCGTGCGCGTCCTCTCGACCTGGACGCAGTCCCGCACTACCGCGGGGTAAAGCACCGTGAGCGTGCACGAGGCGATGGTGGGAAGCTGCCCCATGTCGTACATCTGCTCGAAGTCAAAAGTGTATGTTTCCCCGGGCGGTATCTCCGCAGTTTGGGGGTTTTTCACGAAAGACGCCTCCATATATCCGAAGCTCGCGCCGACCATCCATATTCCGGGGTATTTTTCATCCTTGTTCGTTATGTTCATCCGGCATCTCGTCATGGCGCTGTTGCAGGAATAGAAACACTCGGAAATGCTTCTGCCGGTACAGGAACCCGAAACGCAGAGATCTATCTTCACTACCGGGCTCGCGGTGTACTCAAGCTCCTTCATGTTGCACTCTTCCTCGGTATAAGTAATATCTATACATTCCTCTTCCGTATACGGCTGCTCGACCGGAACCATCCTGCATCCTCCTGCCGGAGGCGTTGTCGGGGGGGTAGTCGGAGTCTCTCCTGGCACGGTCGTCTGTATGCAACCAGCAATGAAAATCAGCATCAATGCACCGATGATGTAATATTTATTCATGGGACGTCACCGTAGGTAGTTCAAAGATGAGATTTATAAATTATTTGCTCGGGTCGGTTTTCTATAATCCATAAGAGAAGCCCGCAACGGCTGACGCGGCTTGAGAGATGCAGCAGTCCGCGTCCCCTAGTTGGTAATAAGAGACGCAGCTAAGAACAGGAGTGCGCCATGTCTATACTAAGTCTTACCCGTAATGGCCGCCCTTGAATCCCATCGCGAGTATCGCTTTCAGCTCCTTGGCGATTTTTTTCCTTTTCGGCTCAGCCATCTCCGCTTTCTGGAGCTTCTCGTCCCACTTTTCCAGCGCCTGGAGCAGCCTTCCGAACGTCTTCTCATTGTCGGTGTTTTTCGCGTATTCCATGAGAGCATTGAGCGCATAGGGCGATTTCGATTCCCCGAGCGCAGTGATGACTGCATTCCTCAGGAGTACGCTCGCCTCGCTCTCCCAGGTGCATAGCCTCGCATAATGGTAGGTCAGCACCTTGGCGGAGTCGTCCCCGCCGCGCAGGCTGCCAAGCATGGATACCAGCTCCATGACGCCTTCTATGGACGTATTGTAATTGAACATCTTCTTGTAGACTTCTATCCTCGCCTGCGCCGGCTCGACGGCGGGATTTTTCATCCTCATGTATTCGAAGTTGTGCACCGTCCTGAACTCGGAAAACTCGGCTATCGCCTCATGCAGCATGAAGAGCACTATCTGCCTTACGGTTTCATTGCCTTCGTTATATGCCTTCCGGACGTGCATCACGGCCTCGTCCTTCGCGTGCTCGTCAACCGCAACAGGGTAGAACTTTATGGAGAAGATGTTTTTCTCCAGCTCTTTCACCACTGCATCGACGCTTTCGTTCTTTTCCGGAATTTTCTCCGGCGGTTTCTCCACGCCTTTCTCGGTTTTCTTCTCTTCCTTTTTTTCCTCAGCCATAATAATCACGGAATAGATATGGGGCCACTGAGATTTGAACTCAAATCACGAACTCCCGAAGCTCGCAGTCTAACCAGGTTAGCCCATGGCCCCCGACGAATATGTAGGGGTTAGGGTGATAGGATTTAAAAAATCCGCACGTTTCTCGGGTATCTGGAGTAAGATAAAAATGGCTGATGAAAACAATATAGAAGCGGCGAAGGAGCTTGGACTGAAACTCCAGAAATAATAAATACATATCACGAATAGTTATCATATGAAAGTAAGGGAAATAGCACATAAGAATTCGCTTACGATATCATCAAACCTTTCAATTATCGAACTTTATAAGATTTTCAATCAATTTCCATTTTGGGGATTATTTGTTGTTGACTCACAAAAATTAGTTGGTGTAGTAACCCGAAACGATTTACGTATTCGTGGTGCAGACCTGCCTAAATCGACTAAAATTTCAGAAATCATGTCAAAGCCAATTTATCAAATAGATGCGGAAGCGGATGTTCAAGAAGCAATAACTATGTTAAACAAACATAGGCTGAGTTTCCTACCCGTTATCCGAGAAGGAAAGTTCTATGGCGTTATAAGTTGGAATGAAATTAGAACAAAATACTCGATTAAACAGTCGACTACAACGAAACTTTCAATATCATCGTCTCAAGAAAAGGAAGAAAACTCATATACTATTGCTGAAAAACACGACTCATCTTTAGACTTAACTATACTTTTTTTGTTATTTCTTAGTATAGTATTTTTGTCAAACATCATCTCACCTTTCTTTTTAAAAAATGATTATTT
>JACCLJ010000081.1 GCA_013425425.1 Microcaldota archaeon | reverse complement strand
CCGACTCCCGAATCAAATATCCCTATAGGCCTTGCGTCGCTCATACGTAAGCTCCGTTTAAATTGTGAAACCGTGCGTCCGTTCGTATTCGTTCTTGTACGACAGTATGCCCTGCGCCACAGCGTCGGCAACCTTATCGGCATAACCAGGGCTGTTAAACTTCGACTCTTCGTATCGATTGCTGATATATCCCGCTTCTACAAGCACGGCCGGTATTCGGCTGCCTTTCAGGACATAGAACCGCGCCGAACGTATGCCCCGGCTAGTCATGGTGCGGCTGGAACCGACGGCGCTGCATATCCGGCTGGCCAGTTCGACCGATTCGCGCCGGTTTTCAGTAAGCGTCATGTCCCATAGCGTCTTATCAAGCCCCTTCGAGTGTTCGGCCACAGTCCCTGTATCCGCATCGACCGATTCATTCTCGGCGGCCTCGAGAGCGAGCGCGTTATCATCCGTCGCTTCCGACAGATAGTAGCACTCGAATCCCGCCATAGAGCGCGACTTTGCGGCGTTGATGTGGATGCTTACAAATATATCGGCATCGCTCTTATTTGTCATGCTTACCCTACCGGCAAGCGGAATGAATGTATCGTCTGCCCTGGTCATGATGACGCGCATGCCGTGTTCCTCAAGTATATTCTTCACCCTCTTCGAGATCTTAATGACAAGGTCTTTTTCCCTCAGGCAGAGGGTTTTACCGATCGCGCCGGGATCGCGTCCCCCGTGTCCAGGATCGAGAATTACCGTGCGTATCGTGTGGGCTCCGGGCGCACTCACCCTCGGATATTCCTCGGTGATGACCGGCACGCTGGGACGGGCTGTGATCTGGACGATCGAGCCGAGATTATTCCTCACGAACGAGGCCGGCACGAAGATCGTGCCGCCGCTCATCATAACAGGCCGGTCGAGCTTTCGCTCAACACCGTCAACTAGAATGCGCTCGCTTCCTGCGCGCATAACTATTGTGCCGCCCTTCTCGATCTTGGCGACATTGGTGTAGGGGTCCAATGAATATTTAACGCCGTAAACATCGCACAGCCGCGTAAGCGGCAGGTAGTTGGCGCCGTCGAACGTTCTAATATCCTTCTGAAGAGAGGAGTCGAGCTTTAGATACGGCCCCTGGCTTGCGCAGCCGGAAACGAGCATAACGGCAATGATGGCTACTGCGATGCTCTTAGCATTAAATATCATCTTTATTTCCCCATAATATAATGATTAAAATAAGAAGCCCTACTTCGCCATTCAACGGTCTGACTTCAGGTATGGCTTCGTAGAGGCATTCTGCTTTACATAACAGGACTTGTTCCTGCGTAGCCCTACCTCAGTTCTCCACTGCGAAGGGCGAAGCAGAATGGTGCGGACGAAGAGAGTTGAACTCTTAAGGGTTTCCCCATACGGTCCTGAGCCGTACGCGTATGCCAGTTCCGCCACGTCCGCACGCTACTAAAACGTCAGCATGCGATCGCCGATGCTTCAATGGCGATCGCACAAATTTGCGAAGTAACTATCTTAAAGCATAAAGTATACAGTAAAAGTTCCGGCATGTCAATCCCTCGACTTCGCTCGGGATTGACCCTGAGCCCTGGTTTTATACCCGCCCTGGAAGATGAAGGATGGTGTTGTCGAAGGGTCAACCAGCCAATCTTGATTTTGGCCCCTATTTATGCTATAGTAAGCTTCCAATGTCTGATAATGTTATAGCGACAAACAGGCAGGCGCACCACGAGTACAAGATACTGGAGAGCCTTGAGGCTGGAATAGAACTGAAGGGCACTGAGGTCAAGTCCCTGCGGGGCGGCAAGGCAAGCTTGAAAGACAGTTTCGGCCGGGTTGAGGGTCAGGAGATCTACCTTTACAACATGCACATCCCTCCCTACGAATTCGGCAATATCGCGAACGTCGATTCCCTGCGGCCGCGCAAGCTTCTCCTGCACCGCAAACAGATCAAGCGTTTTATCGGAGAGCTCACGGTCAAGGGGCGCACCCTCCTGCCATTAAAGCTTTACTTTAAGAACGGCATCGTAAAAGTAGACGTAGGCCTGGCTCAGGGCAAGAAGCTCTACGATAAGCGCGCGGCGATCAAGCAGCGCGAATCTGACCGCGAACTGCGCCGTGCGTTGAAGGATAGGAAATAGTTCTTTCGCATAGAGTCGAAATACTCTCCGAAAATTTCGGGGGTGAATGGATTCGACTCGAATAAGCAGAGCAAAGGCAGCATGTAGAGGTTGCTAGGAGGCCTCTTTAAAAACCTGGCAAATCATCAAATGCTGAGAACCTAAAAGTCCCAGCGACAGTGGATGAGCTCCTTGCGTCCATGCAAGTGGTCAAAGGAGTAACTCCGCTGGCAAGCGTTTCCTTAATCTAAGGAAACCCATCTCCCGGCCTGCGCCTACGGGGCCGGATAGGTGACACTAGTAGGATAGTCTGACTTGTTTATCCTTTGGCTGGTCGGATGAAAATATTTAAAGGATACTCCTGCGGGATTCCGCCTCTCGAAGCTCGACGGAGGAAACTAAATCTGAGGCTAAACATGTAGCGGCTTTTGTTTTGATGTTCGAGGACGCGGGTTCGACTCCCGCCACCTCCACCATAAATAAAAAATCCCTTCAAGATAATACTTGAGAGGGATTTTTTATTTCCCCTACAGCCATCAACCTACAACCTAAATCGCTATCTCACTGAATTTTGCAAGCTGAATACCGT
>JACCLJ010000074.1 GCA_013425425.1 Microcaldota archaeon | reverse complement strand
CATACAGGCGGGCGCGAGGATAGTCGCGATAAAGGAAAGCGAAGACGTGCTCCCGGGTATGGACCGCGAGAGGTTCCTTTCGATAGCCAAGGAAGTGCTTTTGCATATCGCCACGAAGGCGGGCCCCGAGACAAGGGTAAGGGCGATAGAGGCGCTCGCCAACTTCGAGGGCTCCGAGGTCAAGAAACGCCTCGATGTGCTGGTCAGAAACGGCGATGCTGGCATAAAGAGAATCGCAGAGGATTCGATAGCGATGATAAGGGAGAGGGAGGACCTTAAGGAAGCCCTAAACCATGAGCGGGTATTCGTGGGCATGTATCCTTATGAGGGCGACCCGAAAAGATTTTTCGTTTCAATGGTTTACGATTCCGTGCGCCTCCTGATGCCGGCGAAGGGCGACAGGAAAATAACCGATTCGGCGGAATCCGCCGCAGCGATACGGCAGCTTGTTTCGCTCATTAGTTCCGCGCCCGAATGGAAAAATGGAGTATTCGGAGATGACACAGTACAGGCAGAGATACTCGAAGCGGACATCCAGAATGCCCTCTTTCATTTTATAAAAAGGGGCGAGAACAACGGCCTCAGAACGGAAGCGGCAAAAGCGCTCGCTGCGAACAAGGACGAAAGGGCGATAGCCGTATTCAAAAAAATAGTGGAAAGAAAGGAAAGCGGCTTCGAACTCGTTGGCAGATATACCATTCCGAAGCCGGTGGTACAGGCCAAACATTCCCCTCCGCCTGTGCCCGGAAGGAAGCCAACCGTCTGCTAGTTAAGTTTTTAAACATTTTCAAACACCAGATTCAAAAACGAGGTTTTGATATGCCCAAGGTAAAGTATGTGCTGGAGAGGAGAAAAATTTTCACGCTAGCCAACGCCGCTGCGGAAAAGGCATCATGGAAGAGATTCCGCATCAAGGAAGAGCCCCCGCGTCAAGTCGATACTCCAACCGAGAATCGGGAAAAATCCGGCAGGGGGATGCTCGGTGCTGTGGCCACTACGGCAAAGAAACTTTGGCGCCATGCGATTCTTGCAACCCCTTTCCTGCCCGCATGCACCATAACTAATGAGAATACGAAAGACAATATCGGCTATTACATTCTAGGAGGCGTCGTGCTACTGATGAGCGTAGCCGCAATAGTGGAAGTGGCGAAAAACAACAAGAAACCGGGTCCTGAAAAAAACGAAAAGAAAGACTAATCATCCGGATTTTGCAAGAAGGTAATATCCGAATATCGTATCCCGCATCCAGGTGCCGCTAACTGTAATCTCCTTTCCCTCCTCAGGCAGCGCCTTGCTCGAAACCCTTATGGATTCATTGCCTTCAGTCAGCGTATAGCCGGAAAGCTCGCCCAGCTTGACGGTATTTTCAACAGTGCCCTTCACGTTTATCTCCTTTCCGATGTATGTTGCAGGCTCGCCATTAAGCTCCGTTATGGTCGTAAGCTGCTGCAGGCAGCCGAAAAACAGCAGGGATATTGCCAAAAGGCAGGCAGTTTTCATCGTTTCACCTGGACGATTATGCGACTGCAAGGTTTTTAAGGACTTTAACTCAAATAGACTTACATGTTAAGCATAGTAATTCCCACATTAAACGAAAAAGACAACGTCGACAGACTTCTCAGCCACCTCACGGAGCAGATGGAGGACGGCGACGAGATAATCATCGTGGATGCTTACAGCAAGGACGGCACTCCGGATATAGCCCTCAGGCATGGCGCAAAGGTGGTTTTCCAGAAGCCGGTGGGCATAGGGCTTGCAAAGACGGAAGGGGCAAAGCATGCGAAAAACAGCGTGCTGGTATTCCTTGACGCGGACTGCATCCCGGCCGGGGATTTCCTCAAAAAAATGAAATCCCACTTCAAAAGAAAAGACGTCCACGCGGTGGGCGGGCTTGACCTTTACGAATCGGATTCTGCGTTATGGAAATTCCTGTATGACACGTATTCCACAGGCGTTTTCTACTCCGCGGCGCTGATGCACAAGCTCACCGGGAAATACTGGATAGCCGCAAACAACGCGGCATACCGCAAGAATCTTTTTTTCAGCGTGGGCGGCTTCCGCTCGGTCATATGCGAGGATACGGACATGATGCAGAGGCTGCCCCCTTCGAAAAAAGTAAAATACGACCCCGAACTCGTGCTCACCCTGTCCGACAGGAGATTCAGGGAAAACGGCTTCTTCAGGACGCTGGGCCTGTGGCTGTGGAGCAACGTTCTCATCTTTGCAGGAAAAGGCGCCCCTACCGGCGGATACAGGAAAGGCTGAAATATCTGAAATAGACGTAATGGATATGAATCAGATATCGAAAAGCACGGCTATTGCCCATCCGCTTTTTTCCTTCATTATCTGAAGCTCGTGGTAGGTGACCGCCTTTATAACGTTCTCGGGCTGTTTTTTCTCCCCGAAGACCTTTATCCTTACGCTCTTCCCGCCCGTTTCCGTCACCTCAGCCCTCTTCGGCGTGAACGGAACGATTTCGCATTCGGCTATTATCTTTGAAAGCGAATCCACAACGAGGTCCTCGGCCGTGCCCTTTTTCGATTCTATCTCTATTGTATCCTTCTCTTTTGCATGCCCCGCGCCCATCTGGGTGAACATGCCGTTTGCAACGTCCTCAAGCGCCTTTTCGAATGTTTTGTTCCTTCCCTCGATTTTCAGGTCCGACGGGTGCTCTATAAATCTGTACATCTACTCAATCCTCCATCCAGTTCCGCCTTCTTTCTTGTCCTCAAGCACGATGCCGATGTCTTTAAGCCTTTTCCTTATGGAATCGGAAGCGGCGTAATCCTTTTTCTTCCTTGAAGTTTCCCTCAGCTCCGCGAGCGCCGCAATCGTCTCCTCGGGCTTCGGCCCTGCCCTGATCCTGAATTCCGCGGCGACTGCGGCTATCTCTTTTTTCTTTCCGTCGAGCGAAACCGCTTCCTTTTCAAGCCCGAGGATCCAGAGAATCTCCTCTATCTTCTCCTTTATGCCTTCGAGCGCCTCGCTGTCCGTGCGCTCCTTCCCGAGATGGCTGTTGACCGTCCTTATGAGGCCGAAGAGCGCAGCTATGGCACCGGGAGTGTCGAAATCGTTCTCCATCTCCTCGTAGAATCTCTTCGTCTCCGCGTCCGCCTTTTTCCTGAATTCGTCATCCCGGAGATTCCCCGTCCTGCTTTCCGATATGCCTCTAAGTGTGTTGAATATCTTATCCACGCCCTCCTCCATTGACGATATGGCCTTTTCGTCATAATCAACAGGGCTTCTGTAGTGCGACTGGATGTAGAAGAACCGCAGCGCATTGGGTGAAAATCTCTTCAGCGCGTCCTTCACGGTTATGAAATTGCCGAGCGACTTGCTCATCTTCTCGCCATGCACGGTAAGGAAGCCGGTGTGCATCCAGTATTTGGAAAACGGCTTGCCGGTCGCCGCCTCGCTCTGCGCTATCTCGTTTTCATGATGGGGGAATATCAGGTCCCGCGCCCCGCCGTGGATATCCAGCGTTTCGCGTTTCGCATATTTCATCGACATTGCCGAGCATTCTATGTGCCAGCCCGGCCTTCCGCGGCCCCATGGCGAGTCGAATGCCATGATATCCTCGCCCTTTTTCCACAGGGCGAAATCCTCCGGGCTTTCCTTCGTTTCATCGACCTCAACGCGCGCCCCGGCCCGTATCTCCTTCATATTCTGGCCCGAGAGCTTTCCGTAGTTCTTGAATTTCGAAACGTCGAAATAGACGCCTGTTTCAGTTCCGTACGCATAGCCCCTGTCAACCAGTTTTTTTATGAGCGCCACTATCTCGTCCATGTGCTCGCTGACCTTCGGATATGCGTCGGCCCTGGTTATATGGAGCCGGTCGAAAAGCCCGAGCGCCTCCGCATGGTTCTTTTCGGTCAGTTTTTTCGGGTCTGCGCCCGTCTCTTTGCACCGGTTTATTATCTTGTCTTCGACATCCGTGATATTCTGTATATGGAATACCCGATAGCCTCTCTTTACGAAATATCTTTTCATGATATCGAAAGAGACGTACGTCCTTGCGTGGCCTATGTGCGCCTCGTCGTAGGGCGTCAGCCCGCAGACGTAAATTACAATCCTCTTGTCCTCAATCGGGGCGAATTCGACGATATCCCTTTTGACGGAGTCGTATATCTTCATTCAATCAACTTTCATTTACTCCGTAAAATATTTATAGACGATGTCCCATGTTTCTCTAAAAGAGGTAAGGCAGATGGTATTCAATCCTGAAAAATTCACCGGCCAGGCGATTGCGGACATCAAGAAGACGATTGGAAATGCAAAAACCATCACCGCGCTTTCGGGCGGGGTGGATTCCTTTGTCGCGGCAACGCTTGCGGCGAAGTCGATCCCGGGCCAGCTTACGGCGATCTACGTCAATACAGGGCTCATGAGGAAGGGCGAGACAGAGCAGGTGCAGAAAACTGCGAAGAGTGTTGGCGTGCCGCTTACGGTCATCGAAGCGCGGGAGAAGTTTTTCGCAGCGCTTAAAGGGGCGGACGACCCGGAAAAGAAAAGAAAAATAATCGGAGAGCTTTTCGTGAGGATTTTCGAGGAGGAGGCAAAAAAGCACGGCGTTACATACCTCATCCAGGGAACGATCGCTCCGGACTGGATAGAAAGCGGCGGGCTTGGCCGCGATACGATAAAGAGCCATCACAACGTCGGAGGGCTTCCAGAGAAAATGCATCTCAAGCTCTGCGAGCCGCTCCGCGAGCTTTACAAGCACGAGGTGCGCATGGTTGCAAGGCATCTCGGCCTTCCCGATTCGATAGCCGAGCGCCAGCCTTTTCCCGGCCCCGCGCTTGCGATAAGGATAGTCGGCGAGGTCACCCCGGAGAAGGTGGAAATAGTGCGGGAAGCATGCGCGATTGTGGAAGAGGAACTGGAGGCTGCGGCCAAATCAAAAAAAATGGAGATGCCCTGGCAGTATTTCGCCGCATTGCTTCCTACAAAAACGGTCGGCGTGCGGGGAGACGAAAGAGCATACCAATATGTGGTAGTGGTAAGGGCAGTAAGAAGCCTTGACGGCATGACTGCGAACTTCTCACATGTCCCGCACGAAGTGCTCGAGCGCATCTCCACGCGCATAACGAACGAGATAAGGAGCGTTGGCCGTGTTGTTTATGATATCACGAACAAGCCGCCGAGCACCGTTGAGATGGAGTAGCGCAATCGCTTTTTTGCCTGGCTTCCGCTAGACTGTTTTCATTACATCCAATCCTATCTCGCTGCCAAGCACCCGCGTTATCTCCTTTACGAATATTATAGTAATTATAAGCGAGAAAAGCGGCGCAACGACAAGATAGAGAAGGACCTTGGAGATCGCCACGCTGTTTTTCTGCGTTACAACGGTAAGGTCGCCGCTGAAGTCCACATCCTCCTCCCTTAATCCGATGGTCGCGTTGGCGCAGGCAGGGGAGGTGCTGCCGAAGCATCTTCCGCTCATGATATCGAGCTTCGCCGCGATTGCGTTGTTGTCGTTGAGGTCGACGATGGGCATGGTTGCGTAAAAGCTCTTGTCATTGAATGCAGTTACATTCGCGGTTGCGTTTCCGACATCCGCCTGCGGGTCAGGGAAAATCATTATGAACGATGGATAAAGCAGGTATGCGCCGATGGCAAGGCCTATCAGGAATCCGCCGAGCCTTCTCGTGGCGAAGAAAGTCCTGAACACGAGGCCGATGGGGAAGAGG
The DNA here is from genome assembly GCA_013425425.1 of Microcaldota archaeon. Lineage (GTDB taxonomy): Archaea > Micrarchaeota > Micrarchaeia > Anstonellales > Bilamarchaeaceae > JAVZJR01. The sequence goes on along the minus strand of JACCLJ010000074.1, from coordinate 12,644 downwards.
AGGAGCAGTGCGTTCTGGCCTATGAAACTGAGGACCTGGACGTTCAGCTCCACGAAAACTATCAGGAACTGGAGCACGAGAAGCTGCATTGAGAATATGAGCGAAAACGCGGAAAGGTTTGCGAACGGCTGGACGGAAAAGAACGTGAAGTCAAGATTGAGGCTCTGGTAATACCCTATGGTATTCGATAGTTTCACCGTTTCCTGGAAAAGCGAGAATAAGGCGGTGCTCGTGCCGCTCATCACGCACGAGAGCTGCTCTATGACCGTTCCCGTGCCGCACGTCTCTTCCACCACGGATGAGCTTACGGTGTTGATGAGCCCTATTATCGCCGCAAACGCGCCTATTATCGCCGCGTTTATTATCGATTGTATGAACTCCTCAATGCCGAAGTTCTCTATCCTCTTGTAAGAGAATGCCCTTCCGACGCCTATGAGTATCCCTGCAAGGACTATGGAAGCGGTTACCACCGCAGTGGCTATTTCCATCCCTACGAATTCACCCGGCATCTGTCCGACCTCCCGCTACCCATATCCAGAACAATCATTTAATATCTTTTCCCAGCCCGAGCTTTTTCTTGAGCTTTCTCCAATGCATGACGGCATAAGGGGGCCCGCGCATGTAAAACGGGATTTTTTTCCCGACGATTTTCGCTTTTCCAAGAGCCTTAAGCAGCCCCCCCGGGTCTCCTATATCGAATTCGGGCATTTCAGTGTATGTCTTCCCGAATTCGGAAAGGAAATGCGAATCCGAGCCCGCAGCGCCCGGCTTGCCGAGTTTTTTTGCGGTTTCCGAGGCCATTTCATTAAGCCTGGCGTCAAGGCATCTTGCATTGAAAACTTCTATTATATCAACCAATTCTGCAAACTTATCTCCGCACCCGTGCCGTCCTTTATCGTACATGTGCGGAAGATACGCAAGCCCGCCCTGCTCCTTTATCTTATCGATGGTCTCCTCAAAAGAAAGATGTTTCGGAATGTTTTCCGTAAGAAACAACCCTGTCAAATCACCGTTAGCCGTCCTTATCTCTTCTCCCGCTATGAATTTTTGCCCCGTTTTCCTGAATTCTTCGACTCCTTCAAGTGTATTATGGTCTGAGATGGCCGGAATCAGTTCCAACTCCTTTGATTTTCTGGCCAGGTCAACTGTTTTTATCATGCCATCGATGGAAAAATTCGTATGGACATGAAAATCCACCTTAATCACGAGAGCGCACCTTCCCTTTCCAGGGCGGGACCCAGTTTTTTCGCTATTTCTTCGGATGCGTTCCGTTCCGCATCCTTTATCAGGATCCGCCCGCTTGCGTAGATGCTCACTCCCTTCCCGTTTATCTTCGCCATTAGGACTACTGGCGTTTCGGCGACTATCTCCCCGCCTGCTTTCGGAACGGCAGCCTTTACCCTGGCGAGGTCTATCCTCATCTTGTTTTTGAGCTTGACCTCGTATGCGTCTACTGAGGTGCAAGATTCGTCAACGGTATACTCCATCCTACCATCCTATTCCAAACCGGGCAGTTTCCCGAGCTCGTCCCCGCCCTTTTTCTTCCCGCGCTGGAGCTCTGATATGCTTTTCAGCAGCGAAATCCTCTTTGCCATATAGGTATCGACGGCCTTCTTCCTGTAGAATGCTATTGTCGATATCAGCAGGAAGGCAAGGGAAATGCCGATGAATATCAGGAATATGGTGAAAATCTTCCCGTGCTCTGTTTTCGGGGTTATGTCCCCGTAGCCTATCGTCGTTATGGTCGCGGTCACGAAATATGCCGCATCAAGGTAGCTCCATCCCTCCACATTATGGTAAAAGAATACGGCTATGCAGTAAAGCGCAATTATGCTTATTACCTCTATAGTCACGCTTCTTATCGTGTGCTCCTTATCTGCCATAATCTGTTTTTCTCTCAATAGGTTAAAAAACCTTGTATCCGTTTTTCCATCATGAGAATTTCTCTTGACTGCCTCGGCGCATCGCGCGAGGTCGGACGGAGCGCATTCCTCCTCCAGACCGACAGGCAAATCCTCCTAGACTATGGCGTGAAGATATTCGACCAGAGCGGCATGCCAAAATTTCCCTCCGAAAACATAAGGCCCGACCTGATGCTGCTTTCCCACGCGCATCTCGACCACAGCGGCTTCATTCCAGCGCTGTACAAGCACTCGAATATCAAATGGTTCGCAACCCCGCCGACAGAGGAGATATGCGAGATTCTCTGGCTTGACTCCATGAAGATAATGGAAAGGGACCTGCCCTACCACCTCAGCCATTTCAAGAGGGCGACAAAAAATTTTCATCCGATACCATATAACTGCCCGTTCCATGCAGGCGAAACGGAAATAACCTTCCTGGATGCAGGCCACATATCGGGAGCCGCCATAACCACGCTGGACTACGGCGGAAAAAGAGTCTGCTATACCGGCGATTTCAAGATGGGCGAGACCAACCTCCACAGCGGAGCAAAGCCGGTGAAGGACGTGGACGCCCTCATAATCGAAAGCACCTACGGCAACAGGGACCACCCGCCCCGCAAGGAGCTGGAAAATCAGCTGATAGCCGAGATACGCGAAACCGTGGAGAGCGGGGGCACGGTCCTTCTGCCTGCATTTTCGCTGGGAAGGACCCAGGAGCTCATTTCGGTGATACGCAAATACGACCGCAGCGTCCCGCTTTTTGTCGATGGGATGGGAAAAGAGCTTTCGCGGATTTACCTAAAATATCCGGGGTACCTGAAAGACGCAAAGGAATTCAGGAAGGCATTGCAGTCCGTCACTCTCGTTTCATCAATCCCGGACAGAAAGCGCGCGACCCAGATTCCCGGCGTAATCGTGACGAGCGCGGGCATGATGTCCGGAGGGCCGGTGCTCAACTACCTTTTCAATGTCAATAGCGAATCAAAGGTGATATTCACGGGTTACTGCGTTGAAGGCACGAACGGCTGGAAGCTCCTGAACGAGGACCATATAACAAAGGACGGGCAGGACCTCGTCGTGGATTTGCCCGTGGAATACCTGGATTTTTCAGCGCATGCGGGAAAAAGCGATTTATTGAAATTCATACAGGCCGCAAATCCCGAAAAGGTAATCCTCGTCCATGGAGACAAGCCGGAGCTTTTTGCAGAGGAACTAGCGAGGGATTTCGGCTTTGATGCGATTGCGCCCCTCCTGGGTGAGCGGATTGAACTCTGAATTTTTTGTCGAAACGAAAAAGCGAGTAGAAGTCATCGACATCACCGCCGAAGTGGAAAAGCGGGCCGGCAGCGGAAATGCGTGCCTTGTTTTTGTCCCTCATGCGACCGCCGCGCTGATACTGAATGAATTCGAGCCGAACATACAGGAGGATTACGGGGAATTCTTCTCAAGGATCGCGAAGGGCGAATGGAAGCACGACCGCATAGACAACAATGCGGAGGCGCATCTGCTGAGCGCGCTTATCTCTCCATCGGTCCTCGTCCCCGTAGAAAACAAAAGGCTTCAGCTCGGCACGTGGCAGAGGATAATGCTCGTGGAATTAGACGGCCCGAGAAAAAGAAAAGTGCTCGTCAGGATGATTTGAATGGGTGGGGAAAGGCTCGTTTGGATCGATGGCGTACGCGCTTTGGCAATACTGCTGGTCATCGGCTTCCATGTCGCCTATGAACTTACCCTGGACCAGAACCTGAGGTTCATCGGCTACATCGGCGATTCGCTTTTTTTCATTGCAAGCGGGTTCATGCTCGCGCAGCGCTACCCAGGCATAAAAAAATTCGATGCCAAATGGCTCTTCAGGAGATACGTCAAAATCGCGTCGCTTTACTATCCGGCTTTGATAGCGATGGTGCTGCTGTTTTTCGCCAATCAGGGTCTTCTCATGAACGCCTACGATCTCCTGCTTCATTTCCTGTTTCTGAACTGGATATCGCCCGATTATCTCTACAGCCTGATAAGCCCGGCATGGTTCGTCATCCCGCTGATGGCTTTCTATATCGCTTTTCCGTATCTTAACCGGCTGATGGCCTGGTCGAAATACGCCATATTGGTTGTGTTCCTGATTACGGTCGCGGACAGGATTTTCGAGGGCGGCTGGGCTTCTTACTACCCGATTTTCTTCCTGGGCGATTTCTGCTTCGGAATCGCTTTCGCGCAGGACAGGAAAAACCGGGCGCTGCTTGCGCCGCTCATGACGGCAGCCATAAGCCCGATCATGCTGGTCCCATACGCCGCCTTCTACCTTCTTTCTTTTTTGGAGAATTGCAAATCCGCATTGCTCGGCATCCTTCCGTTCATAGGGAGATATACCTTCGAACTGTTCCTCTTTCACGAGTCGGTGATGAAAGTCGCATTGGGAAAATGGAACGTTTACGGGCTCGGGGTGCTTCCGTCGCTTGCCGTGCTTCTGCTCTCGCTGCTCCTGGTTGAAAAAATATCTATAGGCATCCAACGGCGGCTTTTGCCAAAGGCAGGTGATTGAATCTTCCCTGGTTTTCACGCAGCATCGCCCTTACCTCATTTTCGAGTTTCCTGTCGCGCGTTTTGACGAAGGCGACCAGCCTTCCCTTGCGCTTGATTATCCTCTCGCCTTTGTGCGCCCTTCGGAAGCTGTCCGCATGCTTTTTCATTTTCAGCGGCGGCCCTTCCCTTTCGACGATTCCGCCCGCAATCCGTTTTCCCGCTATAATGCCTATCTTCACCGTGCCGTTCGAATCCGCGAATACGTCCTTGATTTCGAAATCCGCAAGCTCCGCTTCCAGCATTTTCATGAATCTCTTCAGCTGCCCCCACAGCACGTCGTCCACCGCTTCGGCTTTAGGCATTTCAACAACGCAGGCAACCCCGCCCATCCGCCTGATTTTTTCCTCAAATGTTTCCGGCTTCCTGAAGAAAAAGTTTTCTGACGGCTTCTTGTCGAATCTCCTGCATAGCGAAACGAACTTCTTCAGATTCTCCCCTGAAAGCGCCGCGGCGACGTTCCTGTTCCTGTCCGTGGGGTCGATTACGATGAATTCCATGCCGAACTTTTTCAAAACCCCGTCCTTGTCTTTCGGCCTGTAATACTTTTTCAAATCAATGACGACAGGAAGCTTCCATTTTGCAGCCTCCTTCATCAGCCTTCCGAAGCTTCCGTACCTGACGGCAAGAAGTTCGCAGAGGTATCCCGAGAAGCCGCCAACTCTTATTTCTGCGCCGTATAGCCCGTTCGCCTTCAGAAGCTGCTTGAGCAGCAGGACGTCCTTCCTCCGGCTCTTCTTCAGGTTCTTCAGTACGTATGCCGTGTGCAATACGGAACGGTCCACCGCCGTAAGCCTTTCCTCTGCGCTTTTCATCTTATACGCGGGCACGAGGTCGACCCTTCTCCCGCCTATATGGAATCTTACGTACGGATGCTCGGCATAGTTCATCTGGTATACCGTGCCTGGAAAAGCCCGCAGCATGAGATTTTCCACCTCGCTTTTCATCTCCTCCTTTGGCAATTTCTTATCGAACATGACGAAAATGTCCACATCCGTTTTCTCGCGTAGGCTCGATTTTCTGCAGAACCTTTTTGAGAACGTCCATAGGGTGCTTTTTCATATCAGATTTAAATAGTTGGTTTATTACTCTTAAACAGGGTTGATTCTTATGAAACTCACACCTAAGGGGATGCGGGACTTTCCGCCAGAGGAAGCGATGATCAGGGAGGAGGCCCGGGACAGGATAATAGCAATCTACCGGAGATACGGCTTCGTGCCGATGGAGACTCCTGCGCTGGAATACCTGGAAACGCTGCGGGCAAAGGCCGGGGAGGCCATAGACCAGCAGATATTCGTATTAAGCGACGAGCGGCTTGCGCTCCGCTTCGACCTTACCGTTCCGCTTGCGAGGGTTGCTTCGAGCCTCGACGTCCCGAAGCCGTTCAAGCGCTATGCCATAGGCCCGGTATGGAGAAAAGAGGAGCCGCAAAAAGGAAGGTTCCGCGAATTCTGGCAGGCGGACGTGGATATAATCGGTTGCCCCGGCATGCGGGCCGAAGCGGAGCTTCTTAGCGTGGCAAGGGAAGTCTGCGCCGAATTCGGGTTCAGCAAGCCGAAAATACTCCTGAACAACAGGAAGATACTCGATGCGCTTGCGAAAAAGATGGATTTTGAGGACAAAAAGGACGAAACCCTCCGCCTTCTGGACAAGGTGGACAAGGTCGGGAGGGATGTCGTGGAGAGCGAGGTCGTCAAGCTGCTCGGCCAGCGCGGCGAGGAACTGCTTGACGTGGTTTCTGCCGGAAAGGACAACGAGGAAAAGCTGAAAACCGTTGAAAAGACGGCAAAAGAAGGCGTGGAGGAACTGCGCGAAATCATTTCCCTCTGCGATTTCGACATCGGGATAGACCTCTCGCTTGTGCGGGGCCTCGGCTATTACACGGGACCTGTCTACGAAGTAAAGCTCAGCGATGAGATAGGCACGGTCATGGCGGGAGGACGGTATGACGGCCTTCTCGGAGTTTACGGAAGGCAGGATTATGCGACCGGAATATCTGTCGGCATAGAACGGCTCATCACGCTTATTCTTGAAAAGAGGAAGGGCAGGAAAAAAACATGCAGCAGGATTTTTGTCGCATGCGCAACTCCGGAATTGTACAAAAACGCGGTTCAGCTTGCCGCGTATTTCAGAAAGAACGGCATAGAGACGGAAACGGATTTGAACGGACGGAATCTGCGCAAGCAATTCGAATATGTGAACTCCCTTTCCATCCCATACGCCGTCATCATCGGGAAACGCGAGCTGGAATCCGGAAAATTCACCCTCAGGGACATGGCGAGCGGAAAGGAGGAGTCGCTAAGGGAAGAGGAGATAGCAGCCAGGCTCAAGGCGTAAAATCATGAGAATCCCGCTTATTTACCTGAAGGACAAGCAGGCGTTCGTGAAGCGCGGCGGCATGCTGCGCCTTCTCGGAAATCCGCTCGAAATCGCACGCCAGTTCAAGAAAGACGGATACATCCTGCTTCACATATCGGACATTGATGCCGCGAAAGGCATGGAAACAAATTTCGATGTTTTCGACAAGCTCACCTACTTGATAAACATAGAAGTCGAATGCGGCGAAAAAGAGCATTTCATGGAGCGCCTTCTCGCGGTAAAGGCAAGGGTGGTCGTCGGCCTGCCTTCTAAGCTTGACCTGGGAAAATGGAAAGGGCAGAAGCGGTTGCTGGTCGGAATGATCGGAAAGGACTACGCGGGCACCGCTGAAGAGGTTTACGACATCATACTGAAAGAGCCGGCTGCGGAGCAGGTTGCACGCTTCAGCGGCAGAAGATTGATCCTCTACGATGACTGCAAAACAAAAGGGATAAAGAAAAAGGCATGGGGCGTTATTTTTTCACCAGAACCTTGAATCCGTCGGCGCTCACTGCGACCGGATAGGCTTTCATCAGATGCTGCACTCCCTTCATCTTCAGGACCTCGATCATCCGGGTCTTCTCGTTTTTCTTCTGGTCGTACTTGTAGGATATATTTATCCACCCGTCCGTGAAACTCTCCACCCCGTATGTAGTGTTGGGGATCGCGTCAAGGCTGGAAGGCGTCGTATCCTCCGAAACTATGAGCGTGGTCGTCCCCCATTTCCTGATGCTTTCGATGAATTTCAAAAATCCCCTCTTCCTCTCCTCGTCATTCGGGAAGAAAAGCGCAATTGGCATTATGGAATCTATAACGACCCTCTTCACCCCGGAGCTGTTTATTATCTCATGGATGGCGCCGTGCTGGTGGAGAAACTGGTCTATTTCGTATACAGGATAATCCAGGAATACCAGCTTCTGCTCCTTCTCGGCCTTTTCTATGTCCCACTTGTAGCCGCTCATGTTGAACAGCACCGCGTCCTTGCTGGACTCTATGGCTATATACAAGCCGGGCTCCCCGAACTTCATCGCGCCCTCGTAAAGGAACTGCATCGCGAATGAGCTCTTTCCCGCGCCGGTCGGCCCGCCCACCGTGATTATGGAGCTCTTCAGGAACCCGCCGCCGAGAATCTCGTCAAGCCCGGGTATGCCGCTTTTTATGAATTTTCTTTCAATCACGCTTTTCACCCTTCTTTTCAAGTATTTTTTTGCCGAGTTCTGCCCTTATGCCGAGCTGCCTCTGGAATTCAGCGATTTCCTCGGGCTTCGCGATTTTTGTGACTATATATTTCTTGTATTCGGCGGTGGTGGCGGCAAGCGTGCCAAGCAGCTCATGCACCTGGTTAAGCGGCAGCCTTATCTCATCGGGCCTGAGTATCTCGACGCTGAACGGGCTGTTGTTCATGCAGAGCATCGCGAGCGTAAGGAAATCCTTCGTGAGTATCTTTACCGCTATGGAGGTGGAGCAGTTTTTCCCTTCCCCGCCTTCCAGCGGCTCGTCTATCTCGCCCAGTGCGTACACTACGCCGGGCGTTTTTATGAGATGGTCTACAAATCCGGTGCCAAGCTGCTGGGCGGCCTCCTTTGTAGCCGCATGGAGGTCGAAGTAGAGCATGGCAAGAATGCCGCCATCCCGTATCGTCTTCTCCGTGGTCTTCTGGACATCCATGCTCTCACTTTGTCCGCGAATGTTTAAAACAGTTGGTCATAGGCGTCAGAGGAAATCGGAAAGCCCGGTCTGCTTGTTCTTTTCGTCCTCGAATATGCTGTTGATCTCCTTTCCTATGAGCTCGAGCCGCTGCTTCGTGTAATCCGGAAGCTCGTACCTATCCACGATCTCGCGCGATATCTGGAGGTATTTCTCTATCCCGCCCTTGTTTATCGTGAGGAGCAGGTTCCCGCCGCACTTCCTGCATTTTCCCGAAAGCGGCACGCGCCTGTAGATGGTATTGCAGTTCACGCACCTGAACGTCTGCCTGGAAAACGACCTCAGGTTGCCGTAGAGGTCCGGGATGAAATGGCTGAGTATGAGCCTGCTTGCCGCGTCCTTCTTGTCGACCGCCCGTATCTTTTCGTGCAGGTCGAACTGCGCCGTTATCTTTTCCCGCATGGTCTGCAGCATCACGTACGTGGTCTTTTCATTCGCGCCTTCAAGCATGCTGCCCGGGTGGGTTATGGGGAAATCATGCTGCTCCGGAGTCCCCAGCACGTTTTTTATGGTCCTGATTTTGACGTCGCCCGGCGGGGTTATCCTTTCCGCGGCCGTGTAAAATTCGAGCGGGTAGGAAGAGACGATCTCTATGCTATGCGCTTCATCGTCCACCTCCTTCGGGTCTATCACCGTGGTAAGCACAAGGGGCGCGTCCATGGTGCCCCCCCGCTTTTCGTCAAGGAATTTCCTCGAGAAGTTTATCAGCGCGTCGAGCAGCAGCATGATGCTATCCTCATCGCCATCGCAGTTGCGGCGCTTTGCCGTATGGAAATAGGGATGGCCGTAGCCCACGTTCGCCTTCGTGAACCCGATTATCCTGCATAAAACGCCGGCGCTCGTGTGCGGCGAAAGCCCCAGGCAGAAATGGCCGAGCAGGTCCTCCCTTTTCTTTATATTATAGAACGGTCTCATCCCGTAAAGGTTTATCAGCATCTCGTCTATGAAAGCCGCAACCCTCTTCAGGTATACGGCCCCGTTTTCCGACAGCACGATATCCTGCGGGAAGATCGGGACGATCTGCCCGTCATTCTCCAGCGGATTTCCGAGGTAATCCTTTTCGTATCCGAGTTCCCTTGCCTTTCCGGCGTCGATTTCTATCTCCCCGGGCTTGAAATGCGTCAGCGGCACGTCGGTTGCGTCAAACCTGGCGGTCCCGTCCCTGAAAACGTAAACTTCGTGCTTTGAGCGGATGAACCCCTTTTCAAGCCTTTCCGGAATCCTAGAGGCGTTGGAGAGCCCCTTCACCCCCCTGACATCATCCGGCGAGGCCGAGAGGTCGTTCTTGACCTTCTCAAAAAGCGCAACAAAGTCCACCGGCCTTTTGTCGAAACCCACCGTTTTCATGTCGCAATGCATCTCGGTGTTTACCGCCTTCCCGCATTTCTGGCATACGGTCTCCACGGACGCCTTCCCGCCGCACGCATGGCATCTCCTGTAAAATGTCAGCGCGCCGCATTGCCCGCACCTCAACCTCGCGAGGTCGGTGTTTATCGTCCTTCCCGCCTCCCTGTCCTTCAGCATCCGGTACTGCTTGGAGATGCTCCTGTTCTTGAACGAGCTTGTCGGGAAAAGGACGTGCGGCTTTCCGGCCATCATCCTCTCCTTCGCCTTCTCCGGCCTGCCCATCCTCGCCCCGATATAAGTCGGGGCCCACGCCTTTATCTTGACCCCGGAAATCTCGTTCACGAGCCCGAGCGCGTCCCTGTTTTCGTTCCACAGCGCGTCGAAGCGCGCGGAATCGATTTTATCCCCATCAAGCATTCCGAGGCTCGCGAGAACCGCATATCCATTCTCGCCGTCAAGCACGACCCTCCCGTCATATACGCCGTGTTCGACAAACAGGAGCTCAAGGGCCCTTTTCGCGTCGTCATTCTGGAGGACGAGCGATTTGAGTTTTCCCCCCTCGAAACTCAGGGTCGCCTTTTTCAGCCAGTCAGCCAGCTTCTTCAGCTCGCCGGGCGTTATGTCGTGCCACGGATAAACATAAGCGGGATGCAGCGGAGCGCCGTGCTCTTTCGAAAATGCGAACGCGCCTGCGGCATCCAGATTCTCGGGTGCGGCCAACCCCATCGCTTCGATTTCCTTTTCCCATATCTCGGCGCAATATCCGGAAGGGATGAGCGGATGGTTCGACTTCAGGAAATCGCCGTAATTGGACAGCATGTCGCCCAGGAAGAGTATCTCAACGACATCCTTGGCGATATTCTTCGCCTCGGCGATGCTCCTCACCTTCATCACGCGTCCGTCCGCAAGCCTGACGACCGGCGGCTCTATTCCCGCGTGCGGCACGATTACGCAGCCCTTCCCGGGCCTTTCTATCTTCATGTGGGTTCCATATGCAAGGAAATTGCCAAGCAGCGTCATTGCCGCAGGATGGACGTTCTTCGCCATCAGCCCGTTCGTCTCGCTTCTGCCATACCGGAGCCGGAAGCCTCCCTTTGCCGAAGGGTGGCTGAAAACGGGCCTGCCGGCAACTACGCCGTCAAGATAGGTCCAATCCGGCTTTATCTCGATTTTATCCGCGGCGGACTTGATTTTTATTATGCCCTCCAGCCAGTCCCAGCCGAGGTTCAGCCGTTTAGTGTATTTCAGCACCTTGGTCGCCTTCAGCGCGATGCCTTCGCATATGACGAGTGGCATTCCCCCCCTTATCCTGTCCGTTTCGACGCCGGGGATTCCCTTGTAGGCGGAAACCTCCATATCCTCGGTCGGGTCCCCATCCACGCATATCGGGCAGTTCTTCACGATTGCGCGTATATCATCTTCCGGCGGATAATACTGCAGGTGCGCAACCCGCGCCTCGTATACGCCTATCTCCTCGACGTACCTTTCAATCTGCGAATCGGTCGCGCGGTAATCGCCCACCCCGGCAACCCTCCTCGCGATGTCCGCGAGCACGACGCTGAGCGCCGCGGCCGTTCCGCCCGCGCTTCGTATCGGGCCTGCATAATAAACGGCGACATAATCGCTCCCGTCCGGGTTTTTCTTTATCCTGATTTTTGACATTCCTTCCGTAGGGGCGACGAGCACGCCCTCGGTGAGGATTCCTACGCCCGTGCGTACGGCCTGCTCTATGAGGAATTCCCTGTTCGCCTTTATCACTTCCCCCGCCGCTATCTTGCGTGCTATCGCAAACGCTATATCCGTCCTTGCTATCCCTTCTGCTTCCATCCCCCGTATCTCGTTCGCTATGTTCGGCGGGCCCACTATGCTTTCAACGCGCGCCGCAACGTCCCGCGCCACCATTACCTCTACGTAATCGGCAGGGTCGTACTCCCTTTTCCTTGCTTCCGTGGCAACGGCATAGGCTTTCTGGAGTCCGTCTTTGAGGGTTTCGTTGTAGTTCTCTATCATGGAACCAGCTTCAAAACAAAGATTCAAAACAAGCGATTACCCTTCCTGTGCATAACATTTTTTAATTGGAACATCCCATTCCAACTATGCCTCCGAGAGCAGTCATAATAGATACGAATTTTCTCCTGATACCATTCAAATTCAGGATAGACATCCTTACCGAACTCGAGCGCCTGATCGATGTCCACCGCCAGTTTGTCATAACCTCCAAAACCGTTAAGGAGCTTGAAAATCTTGCGGAGAACGCGGGCAAGCAGGGAGCCGGCGCAAGGCTCGCCCTCAAGATACTGGACGCCAACAAAAAGGGCATCGAAATCGTGGAATCGAACAAGCCGGTGGACCTGTGGATAGAGGAATACGCGGAGAAGCACGGCGCAATCGTATGCACCAACGATATCGAGCTCAAAAAGAAACTTAAAGATAATGGTATAAAGGTAGTCTCGCTTAGGGGCAAGACAAAAATCGATTATGTGTGATGGCCATGGCGATGATTGAAATCCTGCTCGGTTTCGTGATAATATTCGCGGTTCTGGTAATGCTCGTGCTGCTCTTCGTGTTTAACCGGCCCTATTCCTGCAGCAGGAAGGTAAAAGGCAAGGAAACGGTATTCTCGCTGGATGCAAGGAAGGACATCGCAAAAATAGAAGTTGTCGGAAAGTTCGGTACTGAGAGCATAACGTTCCAGAGGAAGGACATAAAGAAGGGGGAGAAGATAGAATTCGTCTATCCCGCTTCAACCGAGCC